>JACQGW010000042.1 GCA_016199325.1 Chloroflexota bacterium | reverse complement strand
TCGTGGATCACGTCCACGGCCAGCTCTTCGTCGGTGATCGGCGGCGGCTGCACCAGCCGCTGGATCATCCCGACGAGGTCATGGTCCAGCACGAGCTGCTCATACGAGCTGACCAGCAGCGACTCCAGCACGCCCGTTGCGGCCGACACGGCGCTTGCGCCGGAGAGGACCGCGATCAGCGCCGTCAGCGTGCGCTCGTACCCGGACTGGACGTCCGGGAGCTTCGATTCCGTTGCTCCCCCGCACCCCTGCGCCGGCACGCCGTAACGCCGGGCCAGCATGCAGACCATGTTGGTCGCCAGCGCCATGTCCGGGCTCCCGTAGGGCGGCAGCCCTACCTTCATATCGCACGGCACCGACCACGTCGTGTAGATGACCGGCAAGCCGGGGTGAACGGCCTGGACCAGCGCCAGCACCCCCAGGAACTCGGCGTTCTGCACCGCCATCATCCCCGCGAAGGTCATCGGCGCCGTCATACCCCCCAGGATAGCCGAGCCGATACCGCAGGGCTGGCCGCATTTGGCCGTATCGATGAACGCCATCGCCATCCGGTCGTCCAGCATCAGCGGGCTCACCGGCTGGGCACCGCCCATCGCCACCGGTCTGGCGACGAAGTCCCAGTCCGAGCCGAACGTGGCGGCGACCGCCTCTTTGAACTCGGCGATGGGGTCCCGGTCGAGATCGCCGGCCTGGGGCGCCAGGGCAGGCAGGCCGTTGACCCGGTCCGTGTAGAGCGCATTCACGAGTGGGCGGACGTAGGGGCGCAGCGGCACCGGTACGTCCTCGATGGTCCCCCCGAGCTGGTCGCCGGGGTCCATCATCGGCAGTTGGTGGACGATCTTGATCATCTCGACGACGTCGCCGAGGTTGCCGATGCGCCGGCCGCGCTCCAGGTCGTGGACGAAGGCCGGGCTCACCGACGGCGGCAGGTAGACGTTGCCGGTGCCGTAGGTCCGGTTGTACTTCGGATTGCGGAAGTGAATGGCGAAGGACGGCGGACACAGGGCGATCGACCGCTCGACGAGCCCGCGGTCGATCCAGACCCGCTGCTGATCGCGATCGACCTTCGTGCCGGGCGTTGCCTCGTAGACGTCGAGGGCCTCCTCGCACAGCACGGCAAACCCCGTCTCCTCCAGCACCCGGAGGCTTGCCTGATGAACCTTCTCGACGTCCTCCTGCGTGAACAGCTCGAGCGGGGGGTGGCAGTTGACGATCATCTCTCCTCCCTTGGCGGTATTCGGTCCCTGGTCCGTGGTCCGTAGTCCCTGGTCCCTGGTCCCCAGTTCGTGGTCCCCGGTCCCTGGTTCGTGGTCCCTGGTTTACGGCTCAAGGTTGGGGGTGCGGTCGCTCTGCCTGGCCAAGAACCACGGACCCAGGACCACGGACCCGAGACCAAGAACCAGGGACCACGGACCAGGGACTACAAACCCGTTACTTGGGCAACGTCCAGTAGTCCTCCCAGTTCTCCCACCAGAGCGGGTCGAGGTAGTGTCCCTTGAAGCGCGGCGAGCGGAGGCGGATGAGGTTCATCTGGTAGAACGGGACGTGCATGTACTCGGCCAGCAGCGCCTTCTCGATCTCCTGGTACATCTGGAGCCGCTTGGGCTGGTCCTCCGGCTTGTACAGCTTGTCGGCCTCAGCCTTGATCTCGTCCAGCTTCGGGTTGCAGTACTTGTACCGATTCGACTTGCCGTCCCCCGTGTTCACGCAGCCGAACGCGGACGAATAGACGTCCGCCACCTCGGGGTAATTGGCGCCATAGCCGGCCTGGAACATCGGCAGGCCGGGGTCCTTGCGGGCGGCGGTGTTATACGGCCCGACTGCGGCCCGCCGCAGCTCGGCGTCGATCCCCACCTGCTTGATGTCCTGTTGGATCATCGGCCCGATGGTGTCCCACTCAGGCACGCTCAGCGGATACCAGATCTCGGTCTTGAAGCCGCTGCCCAGGCCGGCCTTCTGGAGGAGCTCCTTCGACTTCGCCGGGTCGTGGGGGATCGGCTTCAGGTCCGAGTTCGCCCCGGCGTAGCCGGCCGGGACCCAGCCGTGCCAGCGGAACACCGCCCCGCCCAGCGCGCTGATGTACTTGTCGACGTTCAGCGCGTGCGCGACCGCCTGGCGTACCTCCCGCTTGGTGAACGGCTCGACCTGCACGCTCATGCCCAGGCCGTGGATGCGGATCATGGGCACGATAGCCCGGTAATCCTTGTATTTCGGGTCGCTGATGACGGCAGCCAGCTCGGCGGCCGGCGGCGGGTCGACCATGTAGTCGATCTCCCCACGGAGCATCCGCAGCAGCGCCACCTGCGGCTCGACGCCGATCTGGTACTCCACCTCGTCCAGGTACGGCCGTGTCGGCCCGAAGAACCAGTCCGGGTTCCTCACCATGACCAGCCGCTGGCCCCGCACCCATTCCTTGAGCTTGAAGGCGCCAGTGCCGATCCCCTCGGTCATCTTCCCGCCCAGCCGCTCGGCCACGTCCTTCGGCACCACGTGCGGCGCCCCGTGCGTCAGCACGTGGAGGAAGTAGGCCAGCGGCTGCTTCAGCCGGATCTCGACGGTGTA
>JACQGW010000045.1 GCA_016199325.1 Chloroflexota bacterium | reverse complement strand
TTCGGCCAGCCCGGCTGCAACATGTGCGCCGGCATCATCCCCGTCTCCGTCCTCAGCCAGTTCGGTGACCTGGGCATCGCCATCCCGCCCAACCTGGTCCTCGGTCGCATTGGCACCTACTCCCTCCACACCTCGGCCGGCAGTCTCGACGCCAGCCAGCCAGACGGCCAGGCAGAGGTCATCAGCGTCTACCGGGGCGCCGGCCCGCGCTACAGCCATCTGCCCTGCCCGGTGTCGTTCGACGAGTTCCTGCTCCAACAGGCGGTCGCTCGGGGAGCCGGCCTCCGCCGCGCCTTCGTGCAGGCGCTCCGGCGTGGCCCACCGGTCGAGGTCATCGCGGAGGGCGCATGCGATCGCTACGACCTCGTGGTACTGGCCGCCGGCGTCAACGGCCACGGCCTGTCAGCTGTTCCTGGAGGTGCCGGTGCTGAAGCGGTTCGGCGTGGTGCCGATGGCCCACTACCGGCTGGCGAGCACGGCGCGTGGGCACCGGGTCGGCGACCTGCACGGCCGCGTCCTCTGGGGGATGTTCACCGGCGCGTCCTCCTACCGGGACCTGCTGAGGATGGCGCTGAACCCGCACCTCGTTGCCCGATTGGCACTGGCACTGGGGCGGGCGACCTTCGAGCGAAGCGTCCAGCCGACGCCGGCCGTGCGGTGAGGGAGGGATAGAGGGGGAACGGGCGGGGGACGAGCCCCCGCGCTACGGAATCGTTCGCGGCGTCCACATTTCGGTGTAGCGCTCCGGAGAAGCTGAACGTTAGCCAGGGGGGATGGACATGGAAGGCGTCATGGGGCTCCTCGCGGGAAGTGGGATTCTGCTCTTCATGGTCTCCGTCGGAGCTGTCGTCGTGTTGCTGGTGGTCGCGAGTCTGGCAGGGCTGCTGAGTGGGGCTGCCAGCCTTGCCTCCGGGCTGCGAATGCGACTCCAGAGCCGGGGGATGCCCGAGGCGATGGAGGCTGGCGGCGCGCGCATCCGACCGCATCCTGACACGGGCCAATAGTCTGGCCCGACGACGTATGAGTGGTGCATCCGGCAAGTCCGTTGGAGACTGGCTGACCCGTCCACAGTTATGCTGAGCCGCAGCGAAGCATTTCCCCATGCAGATGCTGACGACGATTGACACGTTGCCCGAGCAGGCTGCGAAGCGGTTGCAGGAAAGATGGGGAGCCGTTTTCTATCGCGACTACTTCTGCCGGCTCGACGAGCACCCCTATGCCGTGCTGTACTCGGAGAAGGACTCGTGTCCGAACACGCCGGTCAACGTGCTGGTCGGCCTCGAATCGCTCAAGTCGGGGTTCAACTGGAGCGACGAGGAGGTGCATACCGACGGGGGCTACAACAGCGATAGGTCGTACCGGGAGCTGCGGGACCGCGGCATCACGCTGGTGCAGACGGCCATTCGGGGGCACGCGCCGCATTGGCATCTGGGCCTGGACCAGTTCACGCTGGCGGCGGAACCGGCGGTCCCCCCGAGCGATGCGGTGGAGGCAGCACCGGAGGCGGGCCCGGCCGGTGCTGCGGGCGAGCTGCCGAATGCATCGCCCGACCCCACGTCCGAGGCGACCACGGAGCGTGGGCCGGCGGCCGAGGCGACCCGGACGCCAGCCCGAGACCGGGCGCGGCCGAGGCGGCGGATGCCCTGACCCCCGCGCGCGCTGCGCCCCACGCGACCGTCGGCCGTCGGTTGACCATCACGTGTCCGCATGGGCAGACGGTCGAGGTCGAGCAGGTCGACGGCAAGACGGAATACCAGCGGTATCGCGCCCACTTCGACGCCGGGCAGTGTGCCGGATGTCCGTCGCGCGACCGGTGCCTGGCGCGCGCGGCAACGCGCAAGCCGTGGCGCGCCCTGTCGTTTGACGAGCGCGATGCCGAGATCGCGCGACGACTGAGGCCATAAAGTCATTTCCTGTTGCATCGCACAAGGTTGCGGTGCCGGGTGCCCTTCTGGGTGGCACACGGCCGGTCTGCACGGCCGTGCCCCTCGGTCAGTCGTGCTGTCCAACCGCACACCCGTCACGGCGAACTCATAGGCCGTCACACTCGCCGCCCACACGTCCTGCTCAATGGCGGCCCAGGCGGTATCGTTGCGCAGCCGATGCAACACCCCGCCCAAGCGGTCGTCGCTGAACTCCACGGGCCGAATCGGCGAGCCCAGCACCTGTTCGAGGGTCTGCGGCACGGCGTTCGCCCAGTCCTGAACGGCCGACTTGCGATGATCGGCTTGCGTCAGAATGTAGGCCAGCCAGCCAACGGCGAGTTGCCCGTTGCTGAGCCCCTGTTGGTTACCGTGGGTGCCCAGATGGCGGTCGAGCACCTCGACCAGGTGCAGCTTGTTGGCGAGGCCGATGATCAACGGAATGTCATCGACCCGTTCGTGCGTGGCGACCAGTTCCTCTATCATGCGAGGGAGCATAACCCACTATTCACTATAGGGTCAACCTATTTGCCCGAAACTAGAGGTACAGGCTCCGGTAACATTTTACGTGAGTGAATACGCCCAGGGACATCCTCACGACACCCAGGAGCTTTGCTACTTTACATGGTCACTTGCCGAGGCGGAGAAAGCCCCGGCGACGCCCGCACTTGTCGACCGGGCACTGAACCGCGTGGTCGACGCGGAGGACGCACGCCACACAACCTTGTGGGACAGCCTGCCGGCAAGACAGCGGCTGGTGCTGACCGCACTTATCACGAGTGGCGGCGAGGCGGTCTACTCCGAGGAGTACCGCCGCCGACACCGCCTTGGCGCCGCATCGAGCGTGCAGAAGTCGTTGGAACTCCTGATGGCGCGCGACCTCGTGGAACGGATGCCTGAGGGCACGTATCGCGTAGCGGACACCTTTCTCCGTGCCTGGGTCAGCCGCGGTGCCTCGACTGGCGCCGGCCCGTATCGGCGGCTCTTGGACAAGTAGTCCGGCACCCCGCTGCGTAGACCAGGCACGCCTGGACGTCTTCCGGCTTAAGCCACGGATACCCTTCAAGGATGGTCGCGGCGGTGTCGCCGGCCGCGAGCATTCCAAGGGAGCGTTCGCCCCGGGGGTAGTGGACGAAGTATTGCAGACCCATCCTTGACACCCCCTGGCCGCTCCGGGTAGAGTCGAATGAGACGACTCGCACAGAGCCGACGCGAATGGAGGCGGAATCGCATGGGCGACCGGTGGGAAGAGGCGCGCGGGCAGATCGCCGAGCAGCTCCAGGGGCTGCTCGCAGAGGCCGACCTGAGCTATGCCCAGACCAGTCCATCCGACTGGGCGGTGCTCGTGCCGCGGGCCAACGACGACCGGCCGCTCCAGGTGCATGTTCACATCGGCGATTACACCGTCTTCTTTGCGGCGTTCCTCATCCGCGCCCCGCGGGACAACGTCGAGGAGGTCTACCGGTTCCTCCTTCGCCGCCAGTCGCTGCGCACGTGCGTCCGCTTCTGCCTGGACGAGGATGACGACATCCTCCTGAAAGCCGAGCTGCCCACCGACTGGCTCACCGCCGAGAACCTGGACTGGATGATCGGCAGCATCCTGGAGCAGCACGAGCGGGTCTTCTGGCACATCCTCCAGCGCGGGTTCGCCAGCCTCATCCAGCGGCAGGCAGGATCGGCGGCGCCGTGAATCGAGCCCCCTGCCGGATCTTCGCGATTGTGGTAGCTCGATCTGACAAAACCCCCCTGGTTTCGTAAGATAGACTACACAAAAAGCGAGGGGTTTGCAGATGTTCGATCGGCTGTCGGAGCAGAATCCGTGGTGGGACGATCCCTCCGCCATCGAGCGCGATCGGCACCTGCGGGCGCTGTATGCTACAATGAACACACGTTCGCACCCGGATAGGAGCGCATGGCAAAGGCGCGGAGTCGGACCGTCTTTATCTGCCAGCAGTGCGGCTACGAGGCGAGCAAGTGGCTCGGCCGCTGCCCCGATTGCGGCGAATGGAACAGCCTCGTCGAGTCGCCCGCGGAGATAGCCGCGCCGGCCCCCGGCCTGCCCGCCGTCCCCCGCAGCAAGCCGACCCGCCTGTCGGACGTCGCCGCCGATTCGTTCCGCCGTATCGAGGTGCCCATCGGCGAGTTCAATCGGGTGCTCGGCGGCGGCATCGTGCCGGGGTCCCTCGTGCTGCTGGGGGGCGATCCGGGTATTGGCAAGTGTGTCACGGGGGACACCCGTGTCCTCGATCCGGTCAGCGGCGAGTATCTGCCGATCACGGCATGGATGACTGGCCGGCGGCCCGTCCTGGCGGTGGATGAGCAGACGCTTCGGCTGCGGACTGCGACGGTTGCGGCTTTCCACGAGCGGGGAGTGCATGCGATCGTCGCGCTGAAGACGGCGCTGGGGCGCACCCTCCGCTGCACCCCCGATCACCCCGTCCTCACGCCGGAAGGCTGGCGACCTGTTGGCGAGCTCGCTCCCGGCAGCGCCGTGGCGGCTCCGCGTTCCCTCCCCTACTTTGGCAACACCCCTATGCCCGAGGCCGCCATCAAGCTGATCGCCTACATCCTGTCGGATGGGCCGGCGCAGTCGGCGATCGGCGTGACGACCAGCCTGCCCGACGTTGTGGAGGATCTCCGATACGCAAGAGCTAACGACAAGTTCGTACCCGATTGCATCTTCCGTCTTCCCCGAGAGCAGTTGGCGCTCTTCGTCCGGACCCTGTTCACCTGCGATGGATCGGTGTATCTCAATCGGTACGGACTGCCGGGTGTGAGCTACAGCACGATCAGTCGGCGGCTCGCCGAAGACGTCCAGCATCTGCTGTTGCGCTTTGGCTTCGTGGCTACACTGCGCACGAAGAACAGCCGCGTGAACGGCCGCTCCTACACGTCGTATGAGGTCTTCTTCCTCGGTATCCCTGAAGTGCAACGCTTTCTCACAACCATCGGCATCCTGGTCGCCGGCCACACGAATCTTGATGGAGGCGGCTTGCCGGTTTCATGCGTCATGCGTCATGCGTCATTCCGTCAGCTTTCGACGATCGCTACCTATCAATATCGCTGTGCTGTTCCACCAGATCGTACAGCAGCTTGCGAGGTGATTGCTGGAACTGGCCGGAACCGGCGACACGATCGGTCGCTCCGCCGGACGACGGTCGCGCAGCTCGCCGACGCCTTCCCCGATCCCTGGCTCCAGGCGCTCGCATACGGTGATGTCTGCTGGGATGAAATCGTCGGCGTCCATCCTGCCGGCGAGGCACCGGTGTACGACCTCACCGTGCCGGGCGAGGCGAACTTCGTCGCCAACGATCTCATCGTGCATAATTCGACCCTCCTCCTCCAGGTCGCTGCGGCGATGGCTCAGCCGGCGGCGCCGGTCCTCTACGTCTCCGGTGAGGAGTCGGTCCAGCAGATCAAGCTGCGGGCCGACCGGCTCGGCATCCGGGCGCCGTCGCTCTATCTGCTGGCCGAGACGAGCCTGGAGGCGATCGTCGAGCAGATCGGCGCGCTCTCGCCGGGGCTCGTCGTCGTCGACTCCATCCAGACGACGTACCGATCCGACCTCAGCTCGGCGGCGGGGAGCGTCGGCCAGGTGCGCGAGGGCGCGGCGCAGCTCCAGCGCGTCGCCAAGGCGACGAACGTCCCTATCTTCATCGTCGGCCACGTGACCAAAGAGGGCGCCATCGCCGGGCCCCGCGTCCTCGAGCACATCGTCGACACCGTCCTCTACCTGGAGGGCGAGCGGTTCCACACGTACCGCCTCCTGCGCTGCGTCAAGAACCGCTTCGGCAGTGTCAACGAGGTCGGCGTCTTCGAGATGGCGGCGACCGGACTGATCGAGGTAGCCAACCCGTCCCAGGCGTTCCTCGCCGGCCGGCTCCTGTCGGCCGCCGGCTCGACGGTGACCGTCACACTCGAAGGGACCCGGCCGCTCCTCGTCGAGATCCAGGCGCTAGCCACCCCGACGACCTTCGGCCTGCCCCGGCGGACGGCCAACGGCCTCGACCTGAACCGAGTGCTGCTCCTGACGGCCGTCCTGACGAAACGGGTCGGTCTGGGGCTGGGCAATCAGGACATCTTCGTCAACGTCGTCGGCGGCCTGAAGATCGCCGAGCCGGCGGCCGACCTGGCGGTCGCGGTCGCCATCGCCGCCAGCTTTCGGGAGATGCCCGTCGACCCGCACCTCGTCGTCGCCGGCGAAGTCGGCCTCTCGGGCGAGGTGCGGACCATCGGCCAGGTCGAGCGACGGCTGGCCGAGGCGGCCAAGCTCGGCTTTCGCCGCTGCCTGCTGCCGCAGGCCGCCGCCGGCAGCCACGTCCCACTGCCGGCAGGGCTGGCGCTCGCGGCGGTCGGCTCGATCGACGAGGCGCTGGAGGTCGCGCTCGGACGGGTCGATTGACAGGTAAGCAAGGGCGTGGTAGATTAATGCTAGATGACGCGCGGTGGGGCGTGGCCGGCGCTTGCACTTATTTTTCGATCTTTCTTTCGCTCCCACTCCCACCACTCTCCCCCGCGGTGTCGTTGCCCGGCGCGGTGTGCTGAGGGACTGACCAGGCGGACAATCCGCATTCCTGCCGCCTCCCTTGGCGATCCCTGCGTCCTGGCGGTTCGCTGTCTATCGGAACCGCTCTAAAGGAGGTGGCCGACATGACGGCCGACTTCGCCGCCCGCTTGATCGGGATGGTGGTGGTCGGCTTTTTGGGCTGGGAGCTGGGCGTCACCGTTGGCATGCAGGAAGCGACCCCCGAGTATATGCGCTGGGTGCTGTCGCTGAGCCTGTCCGGGGCCGCTCTGGGTCTGCTGCTCACGCCGTATTTCACTACCCGTCCATTCCGCTGGCTCCGGGGGGAGATCCGCCGGATCCCGGCCACCGACCTCTTCGCCGGCACGGTTGGCCTCGTCATCGGCCTGATTATCTCGGCGCTCCTGGCGCTGCCCCTCTCGATGCTGCCGGGCGACCTGGGGAAGGTGCTGCCGTTCGCCGCCTGTCTCGTCCTGGGCTACCTGAGCACGGCCATCATGGTCATGCGCCAGCACGAGATGCTGGGCATCTTCGGCGGTCGCATCTTCGCGCCGAACGGCAACGGCCGATTCCCCAACCAGGGGGCCGCCGGCTACGCGTTGCTCGACACCAGCGCCATTATCGACGGCCGGATCGCCGACGTCGTCGCCGCTGGCTTCGTCCAGAGCCTGGTCGTCGTTCCACGGTTCGTCCTCGAAGAGGTCCAGCACATCGCCGATTCGCCGGACCTCACCCGCCGCAATCGCGGCCGGCGCGGCCTTGACGTGCTGAACCAGCTCCGGAAGATCCCGAGCGCCGGGATCGAGATCTCCGACGTGGACTTCGACGACGCGCACGACGTCGACGCCAAGCTCATCCGCCTGGCCCGCCAGATCCACGCGGCCATCATCACGACCGACTACAACCTGAACCGCGTCGCCGAGCTCCAGGGGATTCGCGTCCTCAACCTGAACGAGCTGGCCAACGCCGTGCGGTCCATCGTCCTGCCTGGCGAGGAGATGGCCGTCAAGATCATCCAGGAAGGGAAAGAGATCGGCCAGGGCGTCGGCTACCTGGACGACGGAACGATGGTCGTCGTCGAGGGAGGCCGGCGCTTCCTCAACAGCCGGCTCGACGTGACCGTCACGCGGGTCCTCCAGACCGTGGCCGGCCGCATGATCTTCGCCCAGCCGAGGGGGATGCCATAGCCGAGGAGATTGCTGCAATTGTGGTCGCCGCCGGGGCGAGCCGCCGGATGGGGTTCGACAAGCTCTTCGCCGAGCTCGCCGGCCGGCCGGTTCTCGCCTGGACGCTCGACGCGGTCGCCGGGGCCGGCATCTTCGACCGCATCGTCCTCGTCGTCGGAGACGCCAGTCTGGAGCGCGCTCGGTCGCTCGTCGGGGGACTTGCGCCCGCGAACGTGGCCGTCGTGCCGGGGGGCGCTCGCCGGCAGGATTCGGTGTGCGCCGGTCTGGCCGCGCTGCCCGACGCCGACTGGATCGCCGTCCACGACGGCGCCCGGCCGCTCGTGCAGCCGGCGCTCTTCCCGGCCGGGCTGGCGGCTGCCCGCGAGAGCGGCGCCGCCCTCGCCGCCATCCCCGTTCAGGATACTATCAAGGTCGTCGACATGGCGGGCTTCGTCCGGGCCACGCCCGACCGGCAGTCGCTCTTCTGCGCCCAGACGCCGCAGGTCTTCCGCGCCGACCTCCTCCGGCGAGCTCACGCCGCGGCAGCGGGCGACGTGACCGACGACGCTGCGCTCGTCGAGGCGCTCGGCGTCCCGGTCAGGATCTTCCCCGGCGCCGCCGAGAACCTCAAGATCACCACGCCGGTCGACCTCGCCATCGCCGCGGCGCTTCTGCGGTCGCGGCTGGCCGAAGCCGAGTGCGTTCCACCCCCCTACCTCCCACCCTCGTAAAGGAAAGCGCATGGACTATCTTCCGCGGATCATCTCCTGGAACGTCACGGCGGCCTGCAACCTCCGCTGTCCGCACTGCTATCTCGACGCCGGCCGGCGCCGGGCCGACGAGCTTTCGACGGCCGAGGCCCTCGGACTGGTCGATCAGATGGCCGACGCCGGCGCCGAGCTGCTCATCCTGACAGGGGGAGAGCCGCTCATTCGGAAAGATCTCCCCGTCCTGGCGCAACGGGCGGCAGCAAGGGGTATGGTTGTGGTTCTTGGGACGACCGGAACGCTGCTGGATCGGGAGCGGGCCCGAGCCCTCAAAGAGAGCGGCGTTACGGCCGCCGGTATCAGCGTCGACTCCACCGATCCCGGGAAACACGACGCCTTTCGGGGCGTCGCCGGCGCCTGGGCGCGCGCGGTCGCCGGCATCGAAGCGTGCCGTGCGGAAGGGCTGGACGTGCTGGTGCATACCACGGCCCTGAAGATGAACGTGCGGGAAATCCCGGACCTGGTTCGGTTCGCCCACCAGCAGGGCGCGCGCGCCTTCCATCTGTTCTTCCTCGTCTGCACCGGCCGGGGCGAGCAGTTGACGGACCTGTCGCCGGAGGAGTACGAAACGCTCCTTGCCTTCGTGCTGGACAGCCAGGCCGGCTACCCCGGCATGATGGTCCGGGCGCGGTGCGCGCCCTACGTCCAACGGCTGGCCCAGGAGCGGGGTGCCGACGCGCTGCCGAGCGCCGGCTGTCTGGCCGGCACCAGCTACTGCCGCATCACGCCGAAGGGCGACGTTACTCCCTGCCCCTACCTGCCGCTGCAGGCCGGCAACGTGCGCGGCGAGCCCTTCCAGACGCTCTGGGCGTCGTCGCCGGTCCTCCAGCAATTCCGGACCCCTCGGCTCGAAGGCAAGTGTGGGGCCTGCCACTTCGCGCAGGGCGCGGAGCCGCTCTGCGTCGGCTGTCGGGCACGGTCATTCGCTCTGACCGGCGATCTTCTGGGCGCCGATCCGTGGTGCCGCTACGAGCCGCAGCCGGTGGCGCCACCAGCCGAGCAGCCGGCCATTACCTGGACGCCGGAGGCCCTCGACCGGCTCGGCCGCATCCCCGGCTTCATCCGAGGCCGGGTCAAGCAGGGTGTGGAGGCCTACGCCCGCCGGCAAGGGCTCACGCTGGTGACGCCGGAGGTGCTCGCGGAGGTTCGGGCGCGGGCGATGGGGGGACCCCACCCCCCTTTATGGGGTAGGTTTCTTGCGCGAGTTGGCATGATGATAGGCGACAGACGAAGCTG
>JACQGW010000041.1 GCA_016199325.1 Chloroflexota bacterium | reverse complement strand
GTTCGGCACGATCCATCCCTGATCACCCTGGGGCAACGGCGGCCACCGAGCCATCCGGGGGTCGGGACCACGCCGGGAAAACGGCGTAACGAGCGAGCCCACAGGAGGGCAGCATGAGCCTGGGAGACCGCATCGACCGAGCCCTGCGCAAGCGGGTGGGGCTTGTCCACCTCCTGCTGATTCTCACGCTCCTCGTCGGCAGCCTGCCGCCGAGCGGGACGCCGATCCCTGCCACCGCGGCGGCGCTCCCTTCTGCTACGCCAACGTCGTCGGTGCCCGCTCCGACGCCGGATGCCGGTCGCTCGGCAACGCCGACTCCGACTCCGCCCAACGCTTCGCCAGCCCAGGCGATCACCCCGACACGCCCGGGGCCGGCGACCGCGCCGGTCACCACGACAACACCCACTCCGACCGCTCCTGGACGCGTCGTCACGACGACGATCGATTTCGACCCCCAGCGGGGCGGCCGATTGGTTTCGCCGGACAGCCGGATCAGCGTCGATCTCCCCCCGAACGCCCACGACGAGCCCCTGCAGATCACCTACGCGGAGCGCGCCGACTTCCAGCCCGGCGACGGCGACGTCCTGCGCGTCTTCGAGCTTGCGGCCCGGACCAGGAGCGGCCAGCGCGTCGAGCGCTTCCGCCGGCCGCTCACCCTCGTCGGGCGCTACGACCCGGCCGACCTGGGCCAGCGGTTTGCCGCCACGCTCCACTTCGCGTACCTCGACGAGCAGACGCACTGGCCGGTCCAGGTTCCCAGCGTCGTCGACCAGAGCAACCGCACGGTCACGGCGACCGTCGACCATTTCAGCTCCTGGTATTTCTCTAGCGGCAGCAACAAGGTCGAGATCCTGCCGCAGGCGAACGCCGGCGCCTTCGAGACGAGCCTGTTCACCGGCGCGGCGACCTGGGCCTATCCCCTCGCGGTCCCGCCCGGCCCCGGCGGATTGGCGCCCCGCCTGACGCTCACCTACAACAGCCTCAGCTCGTACCTGGCCCAGCGGGCGAACTTCATGTCGCTCCACACCGCCGGCAAGGGGTACCAGTCGGCGTCGCCCTACGGCGAGGGCTTCGGGGTGGACCTGGGTCACGTCGACAAGCAGCGCATTAGCGTCGCCTCGGGGACCTACGACATCTGGCACCTGACGCTCCTGGGCCAGAGCTACCGGCTCATCCCGTACGGCAGCGAGTTCCGCACCGAGAGCGACCAGTTCTTTCGGATCCGCCGGGACACGGCCGACGGCGCCAAATGGGAGGTCACGACCAGAGACGGCACCCGCTACCGCTTCGGGACCGACCCGGCGCAGCAGGACCTGCGGGTCCACTGGGAGTTCGACGGGAGCGGCAACGCGACCCAGGTCGCCAACCGCTTCATGCTCTCCCAGATCGTCGACCCCTCCGGGAACCAGGTCACCTACAGCTACGGACGCACCAATGGGACCGTCGGCTGGGCGGGCGCGTCGCCAAACGGCTGCAACGAGGGGGCCTACCAGCGGCAGTACACGCCGGCCGTCTACCCGGTCACCATCACCTACGCCCTGAGCAATGCCAGGATCGTCTTCAACCGGACGAGTTGGGCGCGGGCAGACGTCGGGTCCAGTTGGACGACCGATCGGTGCACCCAGTTCTTCTACGACGACCGGGGCATCGACTCGATCGACGTCTACGCCAACGCGACGAGCCCGTCGCCGACCTTCGTCCGCCGCTACAAGCTCACCTACGACAACGGGGTGCCGCTGCGGCTCCTGAGCGTCGAGCTCTGGGCCGACACCGCCGGGACGAACAAGCGGACCCTGTTCAGCTTCGCCGATACCCCGACCTTCAACGACAACACGTGCTGGGAAAACAACTGCCTGGCCTGGGACACCTACTACCAGCTCCGCACGGCGACGAGCCTCTACAACGGCTCCGCGACGTTCGACTACGACCATACGACTGCCGAGGCACCGGGCGCGCAGTACTACGACACCTGGGGATCGCAGGGGTCCTGGTATCACATCCGGTTCCGGCGGGTGACGACGCGGCGGCTGTCGCCCGGCATCGCCTGGCAGCCCGACGTCGTCGAGGGCTACCAGTACGGCACCGCCCGCGGGAACAACGACCAGCAGAACCCCGAGTTTCGGGGCCACGACCAGGTGACCGTCACAGCCGGCAGCAAGACGGTCGTCCATCGGTTCCTCCAGGGCATGGGCGCGACCATCTCGCCGCTGAGCGGTCCGAGCTTTGCCGACACCCGGCCGATGCAGGGACGCCACTGGCGGATGACCGTCCAGGAGACCGTCGGCGGCACGACCTACCTGCGCCGGGTGGACGAGAGCCGGTACGACACGGTCCAGACGGCGCCGCCGGACGCCACCAATATCGACGCCCGGTTCGTGCGGGAGATCGACCGCTGGCGCCACGACTACCCCTCCAGTGCGACCGCCGAGGGCGACCCCGGGCGGAAGATCGCCCACACGAGCCTCACCTACGACAACACCTACGGGAACGTCACCCAGCAGCAGGAGAGCGACACGTCCGGCGGCACGGACGTGGTCTACCGCACCGTTCGCTGGGGGTACACCGTCAACCCGACCGCCTGGATCGTCAACACGGTCAACTACGAGAACGTCTACGACGGCGCCTACGACGGCACGCAGAACAAGCTCCTCTCGAACACGGCCTACTACTACGACAACGGCTACTCCCCGGCGAATCCGCCCAACGAGGTCTCTCCCGGCCAGCCGACGGCCGGCCTCGTCACGATGCTGCGCCGCCTGATCCGCTACGACACCGCCGATGCCACCGGGCCGTGCGTCCACTGCACCCGGACCTACTCCGGCTACGACGCCTACGGCAACCGGACGTCGGAGACCGACCCCAACGGCAACACGACGACGATCCAGTACGATTCGACCCACACCTATCCCGAATACGTCACGCAACCGCTCGTCGGGACGACGACGACGACCTGGGACGTCCGCTTCGGCAAACCGACGACCGTGCAGGACGTCAACGGCCAGGTGACGAGCTACGAGTACGACCCCTTCGGGCGGCTGACGAAGGTCGCGAGGCCGGGGAACACGCTGGCGGCGCCGACGGTCAGCTATACGTACGCCGAGAGCCCCTCGCTCGCCATCACGACGGTTCAGCGGGTGGACGGGACGGCGAGCCGAACCCGCATCGACTTCTTCGACGGATTGGGCCGCCCTATCTCGACCAAGGTGGCCAACGAGAACGCCAGGTACACGACGACCTTCCAGGACTACGACACGAACGGGCGGCTCTACCGGCAGTCGGTCCCGAAGGAATCCAACGACGGGCTGATCGAGCAGCCCAACTGGTCGGCGCTGGTCAAGACGACCTACGCCTACGACGCGCTGGACCGGCCGACGAGCATCCAGAGCCCGGCGAGCGGGACGACCACCCACACGTACGACGGCTGGGTGAGCGGGGTGGTGGACGCCAACCAGCACTGCCGGAGCGCCGCGCGGGATGCCGGGGGCCGGGTGGCGAGCGTCACCGTCTACAACGGCACCTACGGCGGGCCCGGCAACTGCGGCACCTCGCAGACGACCGGCTATGCCTACGACGGGGCGAACCGCCTGGTCACCCTCACCCACAGCCTGGGCTCCATCACGAGCATCCGCTACGACGGCCTCGGCCGAAAGACCCACATCGACGACCCGGACCTGGGCACCTGGAGCTACGGCTACGACGCCAACGGCAACCTGACGACCCAGATCGACGCCCGGGGGCAGGTCGTCCTCTCCCGGTACGACGCGCTCAACCGGCTGACGGCGACGGGCCCGCCCGCCGCCGCCCTCGTCAGCGCCACCGACATCAACAACCTGCGCACCCAGATCGACCAGCTTCGGACGCAGAACGGCATGAGCCCGTACGGCTGGGGGTCGCCGGCCGGGGCCGTTGCGAGCGGGAGCCCCGTCCGCGCGGCGACGCACAACGAGCTGCGGACGGCGCTGCGGCAGGTGGCGTCCTACAGCACCCTGCCGGAGTTCACGGCCGGTCCCATCGTGAGCGGCCGGCCGATCCGGCTGGCGGATCTGGCCGACCTCCAGCTCTGGGCCTACGGCTGCGCCTTGAACGCGGTCGAGCAGCCGGGCGATCCCCCGGGCTGCAACTACCGGGGATCGGCCTGGACGCCTCAGCAGACCTACACGTACGACGCCGGCACCAACGGCAAGGGGCGCCGAACGGGCATGACCGACCCCGTGGGTAGCACCACCTACACCTACGACGAACGGGGCCGGCCGACGGGCTCGTTCCGCACGCAGAACGGCCAGCCGCCCCAGCAGCTCCTGCAGGGATACAACGACGCCGACGAAGTGACCACGCTGACCTACCCCGACGGCGAGCAGCTCGGCTTCGGCTACAACGCCCGTGGCCTCCCCAACCAGCTCACGAGCTCGACCGGCGGCACCTACATCTCCAGTGTCGCGTTCGACATGCTTGGGCGGCCGACGGCGCTCACCTACGGGGATGCCACTCAGAGCACCTTCACCTACGACGCGGCGACGACCCAACTGACCCGTTTCACCGCGCCCAACGTCGCCCGCAGCTACGGCTACGACGCCATGGGCAACGTCACCTGTCTGGACCCGGCCGGG
>JACQGW010000044.1 GCA_016199325.1 Chloroflexota bacterium | reverse complement strand
GACCCGCAGCTACATCTCGACGGTTCGCAAGCAGGGCCACCCCGTCCTCACGGCGCTTGAGCATGTCTTCGCAGGTACTCCCTTCGTCCCCAATCTACAGGCTGAATAGTTACAACCACAAACCAGAAACTCGTCTTAGCGCCTCTGCGGTTTCGTTAGATGCGCTTACACGGCCGGCACCTCGATGGCGGAAACGGCGTGCCGGCCCAGGTCGGCCCCTTGCTCGGCCAGGCACTCCTGCAGGTGTTTCACCGGTAGCGCCCGTGGCGGTACGCCGGCGCGCACCGCCAGCGCAGCAGCGGTTCCGGCCGCCTGCCCCATCGCCATGACCGGCCCGGTGACCCGGACCGAGGCCATCGCCTCCGGCGAAGCGGAGATGCACCGCCCGGCGACCAGGAGGTGCTCGATCCCGTGGGGCAGCAGCGACCGATAGGGGATGTCGAAGTCCCCCCGGGTCTTGCTGAGATTCCCCATAGGCGGAACCAGCAGATCGCCGGTGGGCTTCGGGTTGTGGATGTCGGCGAAGTAGCCGCAGCGGGCGATGGCGTCCGGAAACCGCGCCTCGGTCAGGAAGTCCGCGTAGGTCAGGCAGTAGTCGCCGATGATGCGCCGGGTCTCGCGGATGCCGATGTGCGGCGCCGTTCGGACAATGGTGGCGTGCTCGAAGCCGGGCACGTGCTTCTTCAAGAAGGCGACGAGCTGGAACGCTTGCCGCCGGCACTCGATCTCGGCGCGGGTCAGGTCGAGCACGTCGGTGCCGTCGACCTGATTGATGAAGGTCGCATTGAGATTCGCCTCACCCGGCCGGAACGCGTTGCCCCAGAAGCGGATGGTGCGTTTGTCCTTGACCTGTGGGAAGAGGTTCTCCGATGCCGCTTCGGCGGCCCAGGGCTCTAACGTTGCGCCGAACCACATGATCTGGCCGGGCTCCTCGCCGGGGACGGCGTCGACCGCGCGGCCGTAGGGCTCGCCCATCACCTCGCGAACCCGTTCGAGGTCCACGCCGGCGATGGTGACGAGCAGCGTCATCGGCTGCATGAGGCCGTCTTGCGGCCGGCCCTTCTCGAAGGGAGCGCCGGCGTGGACCGCCACGTCGCCGTCGCCGGTCGCATCCACCACCGTCTGCGCGAGGATGGCCTGGTGGCCCGACTTGTTATGGACCATCACCCCGCGGACCGCCGATCCCTCGACGATGGAGTCGGTGAGGACCGAGTGGAACAGAATCTCGGCCCCCGATTCCAGCACCATCTCCATCGCCGCGTACTTCAGCGCCTCGTGGTCTACCGAGATGGCCGCCGTGAACGTCGGGTGGTTGACCATCTGGACTCGACCGACGGCGGCGCCCTGAGCCCGGAGGCGCTCGACCAGCTCGGCAGGGATGCCGCGCACGACGATCTCGCCACGCTGATTGTGGAACCCGTGGAGGATGAGACCGCCGATGGGCTCACCGCCGAGGAAGCCGAGCCGCTCGACGAGCAGCGTGCGGGCGCCGTTCCGACCGGCGGCGATCGCTGCCATGATCCCGGCCGGCCCCCCACCGACGACGACGACCTCGTACGTGGAGATCACCCGAAGCGCCATGACATGACCTCCTAGTCCAGCTTCAGCCGTGCGCCGACTACGAACTCGTACTGGGCCCAGATGTGGCGGCGCATGAGCGCCTGGGCCTCCTCGGCGTCGTGCCGTGCCACTGCGTCGACGATGGCCTTGTGCTCTGCCCAGAACTCGCGCGACCTTCCGGTTGCCCCGTGCATCAGACGGGCACGGATCGTCTGGTACTCCAGATTCCGGAGGATCTCCTGGATACGCCGGTTGCCGGCTATCTGCGCCAGGGTCCGGTGGAGCTCGCTGCCGGAGCGAATCAGCTCGTCGATGCGGGCCATCGCCCGCTGGAGGTCCCCGCCGGTCTGAAGCGGCTCATCGGGAACTTCGAGCTGTCTGGCGGCACGCGCCAGGACCTCGTGCAGCGCGGCGACGTCGACCGGGGTTGCCCGCTCGGCGACCAGCCTGACGACCTGGCACTCCAGCGCCTCGCGGAGCTCGTAGATCTGCCGCAGGTCGTCGACGGAGAGCCCGGCGACGACCGTCCCGCGCGAGGGGAAGACCGCGACAAAGCCCTCCCGGGCGAGCTTCTGGAGCGCCTCCCGAACCGGGGTCCGGCTGATCTCGAGCTCCTCCGCCAACTGTTGCTCGGAGAGGAGGTCGCCGGTCCGCCAGCGGTGCAGGATGATGCCGGAGCGGATGGCCTGGTACGCGAATTCCCGGAGCGGCAGCGGCGACCATTTGCCGATCATGGTCGCGGAGCCGGCCGCGGTCTCGTCGGCACGTTGGCTCAAAGGAGTCACCTCATACGAGATACAGCATCGGACCGGTGCGCCAATCAAACCATCACGGCGACCGGTATACCGGTATGCCGGTATGCCGGTATGCCGGTATACTACCACACTGGAGGCGAGCCGTCAAGGGCCAGTTTGCTGAGCGCCGACCGCCCGCCGGCCGGCTTGACGGCGCCTGGCCGTCCCGCTACTATGAGCCCTGCATCCGACCCGCACGGAGGTCCCTGTGTCCCGCTCGCGCGAGCTGCTCTTGCTTGACCCACGCGCCCTGGTTCCCGACCGGCAGAACATCCGCGCCGACGACGGCGATCTCGTCGGCCTGGCCAACACCATTCGCCAGTTCGGCGTGCTCCAGCCCCTCGGCGTCCGCCGGGAGAACGGCGCCTACCGCGTCGTCTACGGCAACCGGCGGCGCCAGGCCGCCATCATGGCCGAGCTGGCCGTCGTCCCCTGTCTGGAAGTCGAGGCGGCGAGCGAGGACGACGAGCTCGTCAGCCAGATCCTGGAGAACGTCCAGCGCCGCCAGCTCACCGACATCGAGCAGGCGGAGGCGTTCGCCCGGCTGCGCCGGGGCATCCAGCGCGCCGAGCCGGACCTGAGCGAGCGCGCGCTGGACGAGCGCGTCGGGGAGATCGTTGGCCTCTCCTCGCGGACCATCCAGCGCTACCTGGGGCTGCGTGAGTTGGCGCCCGAGGTCCGCGACCTGCTCCAGGACGGCGCGCTGACGGTCACCCAGGCGCAGCACCTCCGGCTCGTCGCCGACTCCGACCGCCAGGCCGCGCTGGCCCGGGCCGCCGTCGACGCCGGGCTGTCAGCCGCCCAGATCCGGACGGCGGCAACGGCGCTGGCGAACCGGCCAAGCCTCGCCGCCGGCGACGCCGTCGAGCTCGCCCGCCGTGGCGAAGCTGCTCCTGAGCCGCTCCGGGCCGAGCCCGCCGCCCAGCCGACTCTCCCGCCGCGCCCGCCGAAGCCGGCGGCGGACGAGGAAAAGGAGAGCGACGCCGACGACTGGCCGGAGGACGCCGCCGGCGACGATGCCGATTTCATAGACCCCGGGCGGGCGGTGGCGACCGCCGACGGGCACCGGGTCTTTCGCATCCGCACGGTCGACGCCTTCTGCGACGCCGTCGACCGGCTGACGCGAAGCCTCCAGGAGGGCGATCTGGCGAAAGCCGCCCGCAAAGAGCCGGAGGCAGGGATGCGCCTGGGGCTGGCTCGCCGCCAATTGACCGGCGTCGAGCGGATGCTGGACTCGCTACTGCGTGAGATCGGAGCCGAGCCGGACTGACTGGTTTCTGGTTTCTGGTTCGAGGGCCATCGACGCAGCCCCAAACCGGAAACGAGAAACCAGAAACCCCATCAAAATGGAGGAGGAACGACCGTGAACACTTCTGCCGATGAAGCCGCCAAGCGCGCCCGAGACGTGTTCGATTCGGGGTATTCGTGAAGCCAGGCAGCCTTGCAAGTTATGCAAGAGGTGTACGGCATCCAGGGGGATCGGGCCTGGCAGGCAGCCGCCGGCTTTGGCGGCGGCATTGGGGGCAAGCAATCCGTCTGCGGGGCGCTGACCGGCGGGATCATGGCCCTGGGGCTGGAGGCCGCCGAGCGGCTCGCGGACCCGCGGCAGGTCGGCGCCGACATCCGTCCGCGCGTGCGCGCGCTCTGGGAGGGCTTTGCCCAGGAGTTCGGCGACGTCGAGTGCGGGCAGCTCATCCCCTTCGACTTCGGCACGCCTGACGGCTACGCCGCCTTCCGCCAGAGCGGCCTCCGCGAGGCCCGCTGCAACCGCTACGTCGACTACGTGGTGCGCACGCTGACGAGCTGGAAAACGGGAAGCTAAGCACACCGAACAAAACGAACCGCAGAGACGCGGAGGACGCAGAGAACGAGGTTCATGGTTTGTGGTTCATGGTTTGTGGTCGGAACGATGCTCCTCGAACCAGAAACTCGAAACCACAAACCAAGAAGAAACCCGTCTTTGCGCTCTCTGCGCCTCTGCGGTTTCGTGAGGTGCTGCAAAGAACGGAATGGTGGAGCGTGTCCCCCGCTACGACGACAATGCGGAGTCGATCGATGGTCGCGTAGGCATCAGTTCCGATCGTTGCCAGATCCTGCGCGTGGCGGAGCGCGAGCTGCTGCGTCTCGCGCGGGATCTTGGCGCGGTCGAATTCGGTGGGCCACTGTCGCCGTCAGAGCGGAGGCTCGCCGACGAGGTCGGACCGATGAGATCGAGCCGAAAGACCGCCGTCGACGAGGCACGCGCGGCCATTCGCGCGGGAGACGATCCCCTCGGCGCGGCGTTCTGCCGAATCCGGCCCCCGGCCGAGCGCCGGGCCATGGGCGCCTTCTACACGCAGCCCGCGCTTGTCGATCTCATGCTCGACTGCGTGCTTGCCCATCGACCGAACCGCCTCGTCGACGCCGGCTGTGGCAGCGGCCGTTTTGCGGCTGGTGCGGTGCGCCGGCAGCGCGATCTCCCCGTCGTCGCCATTGACGTGGATCCCTTCGCTACGCTGCTCACTCGCGCCACCCTCGCCTTCCTGGAGGCACAGGCGGCGACGGTGATCCAGGCCGACTACACGACGCTCGACTTTCCTCCCATCGCCGGTCGCACCGCCTTCGTTGGAAACCCGCCCTACGTCCGCCACCACGATCTCCCGGCAGCCGCCAAAGGGTGGGCTGTCGCGACGGCGCAGCGCCTGGGGCATACGGTCTCGACGCTCGCCGGCCTCCACGCGCACTTCTACCTGGCCACCGCCGTCTACGCCCGGCCGGGCGATGTCGGCTGCTTCGTGACCAGCGCCGAGTGGCTGGACGTCAACTACGGGTCGATCATCCGCGATCTACTTCTCAACGACCTCGGCGGACAGGCGCTCCACGTCGTCGACCCGCGGGCGGTGCCCTTCGAGGACGCGATGACGACGGCTGCCATCGCCTGCTTCGAGGTCGGGGCCGCCACGCCGACGATGCGGCTGCGCCTGGTCGAGACGCTGGACGCATTGTGCGATCTCAACAGGGGGATCGAGATCGACCGTGACGTCCTTGCCCGGGCGCGTCGATGGACGCCCTTGCTCACAGCGCGTCAGGTGGACCGGAGCCAGGACGTGAACGTGCCCCTCCGAGCCGTCGCCCAGGTCCATCGAGGCGTCGTCACCGGCGCCAACGACTTCTTCATCCTGACGCGAGCGCAGGCACGGCAGCTTGGCGTCGAGGAGTGGTGCCGCCCGGCCATCACGAGCGCCGAGGAGATCCTGCGAGCGGACGGCGCCGTCCGTGACGGCCCGGAGCGGCGGCTCCTCCTCGACGTGCCCGCCGACGTCGACCGCGAAGCTCATCCGCAGCTCGACGCCTATCTCCGCCTGGGCGAACAACCGCAGGGCGAGAAGCCCCCAATCTCCAGGCGGTACATCACAACCCACCGCCGCCCCTGGTGGCATCTCGGCCTCTCGGCCCCGCCCCCGATTGTGGCGACGTACATGGCCCGGCAAGCGCCGGTGTTCGCGCTGAATCCGGATGGTCTCGCAGTCGTCAACATCGCGCACGGCATCTATCCTATCCATCACCTGTCGCCCGATCAGATCGCGGCTCTGGTCAGATCCCTGAACGATGCCCGCCAGTCTTTTCGGGGCAGCGGACGGACGTACCATGGCGGATTGGAGAAGTTCGAGCCGCGCGAGATGGAGGCACTACCAGTCCCTCCCATCGGACTTCTGATCTGATGGCTTCCCGTCGAATCTTCGCCTCACCACCTGTTTGGGACGATGCCACCCTCGAGCAACATCGGCGCGACGCCATCGCTGCCTTCATCAAGGAGCGCAGCGCAGAAGGGAGTGAGCGGTATCGGGCAGTCTTCGGCTCGAACGTCGCAGCCGTTCAGGCGTTGTTCGCTGCCACAAACGATCTCCTCAACTTTCCCAGCGGTGCGGCACTGGCTGCGCGCCCAAGCCTTATCCAGGCGGCGCGCCACCTTGGTGGGCCGCCGATCAGTGCGGATGACCTCGACACGCTTGCAGAGGCAAGGATTGCATCCCGAAAGCGGCTTGACGTCGCTCTGGCGCGCAAGGCGGCCGGTGTCATCGAAGTAGCCATCGATCCTGAGCGCTTTCCCTGGTTGTTTGAGACGCCACGGCGAGCACCGACGGTAGGGGAGCGTGACGTAGCCATCCGCTGGACCGCCGGACTCAAGACAGTCCAGGAGGTCCAGACGCAACGCCGCAGCGCTTCAGCCCGACGACAGGAAGAAGCGGTCGAACGATTGCTCACCGCTCTCGGCTTCAGCAAGGTTGAGCCTCGACCGATAGACTTCACCGGTGGCCTGCTACCGGGCGAGTTTTGTCGGAAAGCTCCCGTCGTCGGCATCAAGTGCGATATCCCCATCGCCCTCCGTGACGGGCGATTCCTGTACTTGAGCCAACTGGCATCTCCGCACAATCCTCCGCGATCTTCGCGTCTTGGCGATTCGGCTCCTCCCCATGTTCAGAGCGTCAGCAGGCCTCGTCTCGCAGCTCGCGTGACCGCCTCGGTCCGGCTGGCGGCGCCGAGCTTGGCGAGGATCGAGCCGACGTGGAACTTCACCGTGTGCTCGCTGATGCGCAGGCGGGCGGCGATGGTCTTGTTGGGCAGCCCCAGCGCCAGGTGATGGAGCACCTCCCGCTCGCGCTCGGTCAAGAGCTCCTCGCCGGCCGCTTCGCCGGGCGGCAGCGGCGCGGCCGGCGCCGTCAGGACGCGCCCGAGCGGTGGATCGAGGACGAGCAGGCCCTGCGCGACAGCGTGGAGGGCGACGGCGACGTCCTCGGCCGTCGCGTCCGGCAGGAGGAAGCCGCGCACGCCGGCGCGCACGACGGCGCTCAGTTGGTCGGCACTCGGCGCATCGGCGAGCAGCACCAGCGCCGCTCCCGCCGCGCCGACCGCCTCGGCCAGCGCGACGATCTCGTCCGTGTTCCCCGCGTCCCAGATCGCCAGGGCCACGTCCGGCGCCCGTTCGATCGCCAGTTGCCCGGCCTCGGCAACCGACCCGGCCTGGCCGACGACGGCGACCTCCCCCTGTTCATCCAGCAGCCCCCGCAGTCCGGACCGCGCGACCGGCCGGCGAGCGACGATCAGGACGCGGAGCG
>JACQGW010000048.1 GCA_016199325.1 Chloroflexota bacterium | reverse complement strand
GTTCAGGCCGGGGAGATGCTTCGCTGCGGCTCAGCATGACAGAGCGTCTCTTCCTTGGCGCTCTTGGCGTCTTGGCGGTTCGCCCTCTCCCGAGGCCGCTCAGCGTCGTACTGGCGTGCCGCAAAGGTCCTGGATGAGGAGCTCGAGGGCGAGGGTCGCGTCGAGACGTCCGGTTTTTGTCTGGACGTCGGCGGCGAGGAGGCGGAAGTAGGCGCGTTCCAGATCGGCCGCGCGGTAGGCGCGCGCCTGGTCGACCGTCTTCCGCAGCGCGAAGTCGCTCCGGAGGTTGCAGACACGCCGGATCTCGTCGGTGGGCGCCCTGCGATCGAGTAGAGCCTGGGCGAGCAGCAGCCTGCGGAACTGGCCTGCAATGGCGAAGAGCACCTGCGCCGGCGCCCAACCGCCCGCGAGCAACGCGTGGAGCGCCTGGATCGCCTGCGTTCCCCGCCTGGCGACGATCGGGTCGGTCAGGTTCCAGATGGCCGCCTCTCGATCCGCTGTAATCAGGAGATCGACCACGGCCTCGTCGACGGACCCCCCGGCCGCGTAGGTCGCCAGCTTCTCGATCTCGACGTCGAGCCGCCGCAGGTCGTCGCCGAGGAGGTCGGCCAGGCGGCGGACGGCAGCGGGCGCCAGCCGCGCCTGCCGCCGCTGTCCCCGTGCAGCAATCCAGCTCTCCAGCTCCCGATTGGCGGGCGGCTTGAACTCGCGGGCCGTGACGCCCGGCGCAGCCATCAGGGCTTTCAGTAGCGGGTTGCCGGCGAGACGGCCGACGTCCCACAGGATCAAGTGCGTCGAGGGCGGCGTCTGGGTCAGAGGCCCCATCCATGCCTGCCATACGCTTCTGGCGCGATCGGCCTCGGGCGCAGCACCTTCGGCGTCGGCCTCCTCGACCGTCTCGCCGCCGCGCTGGCCACTGCCGAAACGAGTGAGCAGCCGGCGGACGACCACGAGTCGGCTGAGCCCGAGGAACGGCATCGCCTGCGTCGCCTGGACCAGCTCGTCGGGCCGGAGTCGCGCCCCGTCGAGCGCCGAATAGTTCAGCTCGGCGATCGTCGGGTCGCCGAGCTCGGCACGCGCGGCACGGATTGCCTCTTCTGGTGTAAAATCGTCGTCGCCGTAGTAGATCGAGAGCATAGTGGGCTGTCACGCCAATCTTGATGGATGCGGCTTGCCGATCTCGTGCGTCATGCGTCAGCTTTCGATGGGCGCTACTCAGCAATATCGCTGTGGTGTTCCAATAGCATCCTGGGGCCGGCACCGATCGTGCGAGAGCACCCGGACGGTCCCGGTCGGTCGGTAGTCGGCGATCAGCGATCGGCTTCCGGCGGCATCGCACGACCGGGGGACAGAGCGGGAGTCCGTCAACGCTGAACCGACGGGTTCGTCGTTGGCGCTTGAGCGCCCGGCCCTCGGGTGCCCGGGGGCCGGGCGCTCAAGCGCCAACGACGAACCATCACATCACGCTTGGCGAATCACTGAATCGACGAGCGCCCCGCTGACCGCCGACTGCCGACCGCAGGCCCCGGCCAACAGTACCACGTCGGCCGGACGGTTTCAAGAAGGGTGAGGGCCGACCGGTGGATCTTGGACTGGCTGGCGTTCTTGCCATCGCGCTGCTGGCCGCGCTCGTCGGCGGCGTCGTCGCGGCCCGGCTGCACCAGCCGGTCGTCGTCGGCTACCTGCTGGCCGGGATCGCGATTGGGCCACGGGGCCTCGGGCTGATCCGCGGCCAGGAAGAAGTCAACCTGCTCGCCGAGATCGGCGTCGTCCTCCTGATGTTCTCCATCGGCATCGAGCTCTCGCTGACCGAGCTCAGCCGGATGCGTGTCACCGCCTTTGCCGGCACCGCTGCCCAGATCCTCCTGACCATCGGGCTGGGCATCCTGCTCGGCCTGAGCCTCGGCTGGCCTCTGATCTGGGGGGCCTTCTTCGGCTCGGTCGTCGCGCTCTCCAGCACCATGGTCGTGCTGAAGACGCTGATGGACCGGGGCGAGTTGGATTCGATCGCCGGACGCTTGATGGTGGCTTTTCTCGTCGTGCAGGATCTCAGCGTCGTTGCGCTGATGGTCATCTGGCCGGCGGCGGTCCAGCCGGATGGCAACTGGCTCGTGCCGCTCCTCCTCGCGCTGGTGAAGGCGGCGGCCTTCCTGGTCATCATGGTCGTCGTCGGCATGCGGGTCATCCCGGCGCTGCTGTGGGAGGTTGCCCGGCTGCGCTCGCGGGAGCTGCTGCTGGTCGCGACGGGCGCGCTGATCCTCGGGGCAGCCGCCGGCACGGCCGCCGTCGGCCTCTCCCTGGCGTTCGGCGCTTTCGTCGC
Organism: Chloroflexota bacterium; assembly: GCA_016199325.1. The sequence continues at coordinate 989 of JACQGW010000048.1, read as the reverse complement.
CGGCCTCGTCATCAGCGAGTCCGAGCAGAGCCGACACATTCTCGGCGACGTGATTCCCCTGCGGGACATCTTCGCCACGCTCTTCTTCGTCGCCATCGGGATGCTGGCCGGCCCCACCTTCATCGTCGAGAACGCCGGCCTGGTGGCCGCCGTCACGGCGGTAGTCCTGCTCGGGAAGCTGCTGATCTTCACGGCGATTGTCAGCCTGTTTCGATACGCCGGCGCCATCGCCCTGGCGATTGGCCTCGGCCTGGGCCAGATCGGCGAATTCAGCTTCGTCCTCGCCCGCGTCGGCTGGCAGGCCGGGATTATTCCGGAGCAGCTCTACGAGCTGACGCTGGCTACGGCCATCGTCACCATCGTCCTAACCCCACCGCTCTTCGCCGCCCGGCCCGGTCTCGTCCGGCTGGCCGCTGCACTGGCCCCATTGAAGGGCTGGGTCGAACGCGGCCCGCGGCCGGTTGATCTGGTCCGGGACGGGGGCCTCGCCAACCACGTCGTCATCTGCGGCTACGGGCGGGTGACCGGCGACCTCATCGGCGTCCTGGCGCAGCGCGATCTCAAGTACGTCGTCGTCGACTACGACCCGCACGTCATCGCCGACCTGCGCCGGCGCCGGGTGCCCTGCATCTACGGCGACGCCGGCAACGCCGAAGTGCTGGCCGCAGCGGACCTCAAGCGGGCGCGCGTCCTCGTCATCGCCGTGGCCGATCCCATCTCCACCATCAACGCCGTCAACTACGCCCGGCTCGTCCAACCGAGACTGGACATCGTCGTGCGAGCCAGCCGCCACGCCGAGCTCCATCTCCTGCGCTCGCTCGGCGCCAACGAGGTCGTCGAGCCCGAGTTCGAGGCGGGGCTGGAGGTCATCCGCCACACCCTGCGGCGCTACGGCATAACCGGCGTCGAAGCCCAGTACCAGATCAACCGCCTGCGACAGGAGCACTACGAGCCGGAAGTGACGGAGTGAGGGGTCGGGGGCCAGGGGC
>JACQGW010000003.1 GCA_016199325.1 Chloroflexota bacterium | reverse complement strand
GGCGGCATAGCAAGTCTCTCCATCTCCGCGAGGAAGCGTGGAGCCTCCTCCAGCCATGGCCGGACCGTTGCTTCATCGAACCGCGCCAGGTCGTGATAGTCTCCCCGGTTCCGATTCTGGAACAGGCTGTTGGTTCGCTTGGGCCAGCAACTCAGCTTCCACCATAGTCTCACCCGCCCGATCCAGGCGGTATCGGATGAGGGCTTCCCGCTCTGGCGTCAAATCGGGATACCCTCCCGGGTTACGTTCTCGTGGAAGGGCACGGCCTGGTAGATCGGACTGGCCCATTCCTCCTTGCTGTGGACGAGAGAGCTGAGGACGGTGTCGGTTTCGAGCCCGAGGTTGAAGAGCCTGTCGGTGAGAGCTTCTTCTCGTTCGCGGGTAACGGGCCCGTCTACCAGAATGAGCAGGTCCCAATCGGAATCGGGCGCCGCATCTCCGCGGGCACGGGAGCCATAGAGGATCACCCGGGATGTCGGCTCTACCTCGTGAACAGCGGCACAGATCCGATCCGTTAGATCCAGAAACCGTGAAAAGCGTCCATCCGACATGGCTTACTTCCCTCTCCCCGCCCGCGCGGCGCTTTCTCAGTAGCGGCAGTTCTCCCAGCAACGGCCGCTATCTGCCCGATCCCGCTCGCAGCACATACTTCTCCAGTTCTTGGAAAGGGCTCGCCCTTGCTCGCCATCTGGCTCACTTCTTCCTGATCCGTGGCAAACAGTATACCACGCCTGCCTGTCCCTTCCCTGACATGATCGCAGCGCGTCGGCGTAGAGGTGTCTTCGGAATCAATGCCAACCAAATCACCGAACGAGCAGACCCACCGAAGGGAAGATGTTGGTCGCCGTCACTCGTCACGCGGATGTGCTACACTGTGGTCTGCACGCCGGTCGAAGGAGGTTGGCGAACGATGGTTTCGCGAGTGCTTCTGGTCAATCCGAACCGGATGAAGCCGGCGGTGGCGCCCATCGCCCTCGATTACCTCGCCGATGCCCTCTGGGCCGACGGCCTCGAAGTCGATCTGCTGGACCTGTGCCTTGCCGCCGACCCCGGCGCGGCTATCGCCGCCCAGCTCCGGGCGGCGCAACCGGATGTCGTGGCCGTCACCTTCCGCAACACCGACGACTGCTACTACACCGGCGGCGAGTCGTTCCTGCCCGGCCTTCGGGCGGTCGTCGATGGCCTCCGGGCGCACACCGGCGCGCCGATCGTCCTCGGCGGCGTCGGCTTCTCCGTCATGCCCGAGGCCGTCCTGGACGCCTGCGGCCTGAACCTCGGCGTCGTCGGCGATGGCGAGGTCGCGCTGCCGCTGCTGGCGACCCGGCTGGCAGCCGGCGAGGACCCGACGGACGTACCCGGCCTGGTGCGGCGAGTTGCTGGCGGCTGGGCGCGCATTCCACCGTCCCATCCCGACCCGGCGGCGCTGCCGGCCCGCCGCCGAGCCCTCGTGGACAATCGCCGCTATTTCGAGGAGGGCGGCCAGGGCGGCGTCGAGACGAAGCGCGGCTGCGCGATGGCCTGCACCTACTGCGCCGACCCGGTGAGCAAGGGGCGCCGCTATCGGCTCCGCACGCCGGCTCAGGTCGCGGACGAGGTCGATGCGCTCATCGCCCAGGGGGTTGACCACCTCCACACCTGCGACTGCGAGTTCAATCTGCCCGGGCGACACGCGCGCGCCGTCTGCGAGGAGCTGATCCGCCGGCGGCTCGGCGAGCGGGTACGCTGGTATGGCTACTGCAGCCCGGTGCCGTTCTCCCCCGAGCTGGCGACGCTCATGCGGCGCGCCGGCTTCGTCGGCGTGAACTTCGGCGTCGACGGCGGCAGCGACGAGGTCCTGGCGCGCCTCGGCCGCGCCCACCGGGCCGAGGATGTGCGCCGGACCGCCGACCTCTGCCGCCGGGCGGGACTGGTCGTCATGTACGACCTGCTCCTCGGCGGCCCCGGCGAAACGCCGGAGACCGTGGCCGAGACGATCGATCTCGTGAAAGCGGCTGACCCCGACCGCGTCGGCGTCTCGCTCGGCCTGCGTATCTACCCCGGCACCCCGCTGGCAAAGTCGCTCACGCGGGACGGCGACCTAGCCTATCACCCCGCCGTCCGCACGCGCGGCCGGCCGTTCGATCCGACGCTGGCCCAGCCCGTCTTCTACGTCTCGTCCGAGCTCGGCGAGGACCCGCTCGGCTACGTGCACTCCCTCATCAGGGGCGACGATCGCTTCTTCTTTGCCGCGGCGGACGAGCTGGAGCGCAACTACAACTACAACGACAACTCGGTCCTCGTCCAGGCGATCCGGCAGGGGTATCGGGGCGCCTACTGGGACATCCTGCGGCGCCTTGCCGCATCCTGGGACGGAACATCCTCAACCGGCCGGTCGTGATCCTTCGGAGCGAGGGAGAAGATGGCGAACAACAGACCGCTGGCAAGCAGCGTCCGCTCGCTTCCAGGCATTGCCAATGGTGCCCCGTATCTCTTTGGAGCCGCTGCAACGTGGCTGAGTACCGTCTTGCTGCACCTGGGTCCCTGGGAACAGCGGTTGGATACGACAGCCCTCCTCTACCTCGCGATTGTCGTTGGGACCGCCTATTTCGGGGGGTTGCGCCCCGGTGTCTTCGCGGCGATCGTTGCGTTTGTCACGATGAATCAGAACTTCGTCCCGCCAGTCGGTTCAGTCACCGTGACGCACCCGGGTGACGTCATCGCAGCCCTCGCGTTCCTGGGCGTGGCGGGGCTGATCAGTCAGTTGCTCAACCGATCTCGGGTCGAAGCGGCAATTGCCAGGAAGCACGAGCAAGAGGCGGAAGTCATCGCCGAGATGATCCAGGTGGTCGGCAGCGCAGACTCGTTCGCTACGATGCTTCAATCAGTAGTCAGTTGGACGACGCGGACCCTGGGGGTGGATGGATGCACGGTCTTCCTTGCCTCGGCCGCTGGACAGGTAGAGGTGGCGGCGCAAGCCGGAACCCTTCAGCCGCCCGGTGAGGGGGAGCCCGGGGGACCAGACCTCGCAGCCGTGGTGATGCTGCGCGCAAGCCCTGTATGGGTCGATGGAGCGACTTGCTGCCACGGGTATCTTCCGCTCCTCGCCAGCGACAAGGCCATCGGGGTTCTCTGGGTTGGCACCAGGTCGCGGGCCACGGCTGACTACTGGAAGCACGAGCGCATCTGGGGCACGTTGACGCGTCAGGTCGCGTTGGTGCTGGAGCGGGAGGCACTTCGAGCCGATGTCACCGAGGCGGAGATTCTCCGCCGGAGCGATGAGCTGAAATCAGTGCTGCTGGCGACGGTCTCCCACGAGCTGAGCACTCCTCTTGCGGTCATCAAGGCTGCTGCGACCAGCATCGCGCAAGACGGGATGAACGAGCAGTCGCGGATGATCCAAGAGCTCGCCCGACTGATTGATCGGGAAACCGAGCGTCTTTACCGGCTCGTCACCGATCTCTTGGATCTCTCCCGCATCGAAGGAGGAGCCTTGCGGCTGACCCTCGGGTGGTACGATCCGGTTGGACTCGTCCAGGAATCTGTAGCCCGCCTTCGGCCGAAGCTGGAGGATCGGGAACTGGCACTCACCGTTGCCGAAGATCTCCCTCCGCTGTCCGTGGACTATCTGCTCATCGACCGGGTCATCGCCAACCTCATCGGCAATGCCATCCGCTACACGCCAAGCACCTGTCCGATCCGCATCGCGGTTCGCCAGAGTGGCGAGATGATCCAGTTCACGATCGCCGACGACGGGCCAGGGATCCCGCCAAGCGATCTGGAGCGAGTCTTCGGAAAGTTCCAGCACGTGCAGGGACGTCCGGCCGGCATCGGACTCGGTCTCGCTATCTGCAAGGGCATCGTTGATGCGCATGGCGGGCGGATCTGGGCGGAAAGCCCGCTCGACGATCGGCGGGGGCTCGCCATTCATTTCACGCTCCCGATCAGGTCTGCCATGGGTTCCCGGCTCGTGGCGGACGGCGGCGGTACCACCAGCGGGGCAGCGGTTCAATGGGCGCCCGTGTCCTCGTGATCGACGACGAACCGGAGATTCGCCAGGTCCTCAGAATCGGACTGGCGGCCCGGGGCTATGTCGTCGAGACGGCTGCCGGGGGAAACGAGGGCCTCGATCGTCTGCAGCGCGGGGTTCCGGACGTCGTGGTGCTCGACCTCATGATGCCGGACCTCCCTGGAGCCGACGTGATCCGACAGATCCGCATGTGGTGCTCCGTTCCTGTCATTGTCCTCTCCGTGCGCACGGAAGAGCAGGAGAAGGTTCGGGCGCTGGATCTGGGAGCCGACGACTATCTGACCAAGCCCTTCGGCATGGAGGAGCTCGTCGCTCGGATCAGGGTGGCGCTGCGTCACGCAGGCGGCACCGATTTGACCAAGCCGATCTTCTGCACCGGTGAGCTTGCGATTGACTTTGAGCGCCGACAGGTGCTGGTGGCGGGGCACGAGGTCGCCATGACCCCGACGGAGTACTCGATCCTCAAAGTGCTGGCGCAGCACGCCGGAAAAGTGCTCACGCACCGAATGCTGCTCCAGGCCGTTTGGGGGCCCGGCTACGGAACCGAAACCAACTACCTGCACGTCTACATCC
>JACQGW010000066.1 GCA_016199325.1 Chloroflexota bacterium | reverse complement strand
TGGGATGCCGTCAGTCGCTTCGGCTGCCATACCATGTTCGCCCCTCGCAACTGCAATCGTCACGATCATGTTACCATAATATCGCGAAGGTCAATAGAGCGGTTGGCAGAAAGGCCGAACCGCCAAGACGCCAGGGACGCCAAGACGAACGGGGATGGTATTCATCAGTTGTCTGGCTTGGCCCGCATGTTCTGAATTGCGCTAGTGAAACCCTGCTCAGTCGCGGTACGCACGTGCGCGTGGCAGGACACGCAGGACGACAATTGCACGCGAGTCGACGTCCGGCCAGTACCGGACACGCCAGTCCCCGACCCGAAGACGCCACTCACTCTGCCGGCCCTGAAGCTTCCTGCGGTCGCCAGTGCTGGGGTCTGTAACGAAGCGGTCGAGAGCATCGAAGATCCGCCTGCGAGCTGCTGGCTCCAGCCGTTCCAGGTCCTTCGCCGCCCGAGGCGTTATGACGTAGCGCCAGCCGTCGCTCAAGGTAGGAGCAGCTTCTTCGCCTGTTCTGCAGTGAGCGATTCGCCGCGCAGGTGCTCTTGCCACGCCTCTGCGGCGCCCGCGTCCTCCTCAGGCATTACCGGCTCGTCGTCCAATGGCGCCGCCATGAGGGCCCGCAGCATCGGGTCACAGCCAACATTACGCAAGTACTCGAGGAATCGCTCGGCGGCATCCAGTTCGGATTCGGATAACTCGTCCACGAGTCGGTGTAGACGCTCCTTTGCGGTCATTGGAATACCTCCAGTGGGATAGATCATAGCACGTCGCCATTGCGTCAGCACGAGGCCGGAGGAACCATCCAGACGTGACGACCGCTGAGAACGTCAGGGATGGGCCTCCTGAAGCGTCCACGCCCGCTCACGGACGAAGATCAGGCAGACGGCGATGGCGGCAAGCAGGAAACACCCGTAGCCAGCGTAGGTGATGGACCGGCCCCAGGCGGTCCAGAGGAGCCCGCCGATCGCGGCGCCCGAGCCCGAGCCGACGTCTTCGAACAGGCCGATTAGCCCCATCGCGGTGCCCTGTCGCCCGGTCGGCATGGCATCCGACAGTAGAGCGACGCGCGCTGGCTGCGAGATCGCGCGCCCAATGCCGGCCAAGGCGACGGCGGCGGCGAGAATGAGCACTGAGCCGGCCAGGCCGATGGTCGCCAGACCCACGGCAAAACAGCCCAACCCGAGGATGAGCGTGCGCTGGCGGCCGAAGCGGTCGCCCAGCCGGCCCATCGGGATCAACAGGAACGCCGTGGTGAGGGTAAAGAGGGTCGCCAGAATGCCGGCGGCCGAGCTGGAGAGGCCGAGGCTGAGCGTGGCCACCAGCGGCAGGAAGGTCTGGATGCCGCCATTGGCGGTCGACGTCAGCGCGGAAACGGCGCCGACGGCCAGCAGCCGGCTCCAGTCAGCAGGGGACGGATGCCCACGCGGTCCGACAGCAGGCCCCAGATGGGCTCGAAGATGGCAAGCGCAACGGCGTACACCGCGGCGAACATCCCCCACTGGCCGGGCGATGCGCCTTCGGCAACGGCGAGCAACGGCAAGATGAGGTTGGTCGCGCCGAGCGACAGGCCGCTCAAGCCCGCCGTCAGGATGAGGCCGCCGGTCGACTGAGGATCGGCGCGTGAGCTGGCGGCAATTCGCATGGTCGGCGGCGACTCCATCCAGACAAGGAACCGGTCGCGACCGGCGCGTCGAACGGGAGCGCCGGCGCCAGCGATCGAGTGGGCGCATTATGCCACAGGGCGAAGTCGCGGTCCAGTGGCATGAAATCGGCGAAAGAGAAGGCCCCAGCGCAGCGCTGGGGCCAGGATCGGGGGAAGCTGCAACCGACCAGCCCGGGGCCCCGGGCGGCGCTCGCCGGTCGGAGCACGCGTGCCCGACCGGACGGCGCGCTGCCGGTTGCAGACGTGTGGGGTGGCCTACCCCTGCCGGGCAGCGGAAATCAGTTTCCGCCAGACCTCCGGGCTCACGTCGGTGCGGGCGACGTAGCAGCCACCGGCCGGTGCCTGCTCACCCGCGCGTGCCACAATAACCCCTCGCTCAGGGTGGGAGATATCGAGGTACTCCGCGCTCGTTTGCAGGGGAACCCCTTCGGCGCAGAAGCTGATGTCCCGAAGCTCCTCGTCGGTGAAGCGACTCAGCCAGTCGAACCGGCGGCGGAGCTGTTCCGCCTTCTGGGTACGGGCTGCCTCCTCGCCGGCCTCCCGCCTGATTTCGGGCTGCTGCCAGGACTCTGTCATTGGTCTTCCCTCCTGGCCGATGCCGCCCCCGTGCCGCTGATGGCCGGGGTGGCGTGCTTCCGGACCGGTCGTCCGTGGTGCGAACAGCGTTTCCGCGGAGCGATGCTGCACGATTCATGCCGACCCTGGGCTACCGTAGGTCAGGCGTCATTGGACGGTGCCGTTGGCAGCGTGGTTCCTCGTTTGGTATCATTGGACTGATAGACGGCTGGCAGTTTGCCAGGGCGTACCGGGACGGTCGGGCCGCGGTCGCCCCGGTAGTGGTGGCGACGGCTGCCCAGGATGCGACCAGAAGGGCCAGCGAGATCGAGGCCGACGGCTGTCTCGGCAAGCCCTTCGACCTGGAAGAGCTGCTCGCTACGGTCCAGCGGTTCAACCCCTCTTCATCAATCAACGAAGCCGTTGACAAACCCGGACCGCCATGATACCCCGCGCGACGATTGGTTGGGGCGGGGCAAGTCCATCCGGCAGCGCGCTCTGCCGGGCTGCGCCCCTCCCACGTTGCGCAGGTTCCCCTGACCCGGTTCATCGTGCCTCCTGACGCAAAGGGTCGTCGTCCTGGGCGGAGCCGCCCTCGCCAAGCTGGGCATCATGTGATACAGTTATACTGAAGGGCAGGTGGTGATACCATGGCATCGAGAGTCGGCCCAAAGGGCCAGGTGGTCATCGCCAAGGAGTTCCGGGACCGCCTCGGTGTGCAGCCCGGCTGGCTGGCGCTCCAGCGGCTGATCGACGATCACGTCGAGGTGTATTTCGTTCCGCCCGAGCACACGCGATCGCTCAAGGGGAGCCTGGCCGGCTACCTCAAGGCAAGCGCCGTGACCGACGACGCGTGGGAGCGGGCCCGCGACGTCGCCTGGCGAGCGGCTGCCGAGGAGGACGCCGAGCGGGCCACTCGCGACTCGTGAACGGTTTCCTGGACACGAACGTCGTCGTCCGCTACCTCACAGGCGAGCCGCCGGATCTGGCCAGAAGGGCGGGAGAGATCGTCGACAGCGATGTCCCACTCCTGGTGACCGACGTCGTGCTGGTCGAGACGGCGTACGTCCTGACATCCTTCTATCGGGTTCCCCGAGAGGTCGTCGTGGACCATCTCATCGCCTTCGTCCAGAGGCAGAACGTTGCCGTCGCCTGGCTGGACAAAGGCATCGTGATCCAGGGCCTCCTCCTGTGCCGGCCGTCCGGTCGGGTCTCCTTTGCCGATGCGCTGGTCTGGGCCGCTGCCCGCTCTGCCCATGCAGGAATCGTCTATTCCTTCGACGAGCGGTTTCCCGCAGATGGCATCGAGGTGCGTCGGGAGCGTTAGGCGGGCTGCACAGGGATGCACCAAACGACCAATGGCATCCTTGGCATATTCCTTGGCGATCTTGGCGTCTTGGCGGTTCGTTCTCTCTCGGCACCGCCCTACTGCCGGGCGAGGGCCTCCCGCATCCTGTTCAGCGCCGATTCGAGGATGGACCGCGAGCACGCGAAGTTCAGACGGACGAACCCTTCGCCGTCCTTGCCGAACGTCACCCCTTCTGAGAGGGCGACGTTCGCCTCTTTCAGGAAGAACTCCCCCGGCTTGCCATCGGCCACGGCCCCGCGGCAGTCGAGCCAGGCCAGGTAGGTCCCCTCGGGCTCGAACGCCGTAACCCCGGGCAGGTGCTCCCGCACAAAGCGCACGACGGCGTCCCGATTGGCCCGCAGGTACTCCCGGACCTGCGCCAGCCATTCGCCGCCCTCTTTGTAGGCGGTGCAGCCCGCGACGTAGTCGAGCAGGCCGGGGTAGTGCAGGAGCCCGATCCCCGTTGCCCGCAGCCGCGCCCGGAGCGCCGGGTTCTTGACCAGCGCGATCGAGAAGTGGAACCCGGCGATGTTGTAGGTCTTGCTGGGCGAGATCAGCGTGACCGTGCGGTCGGCCACCTCCGGCCCCAGCGAAGCGATCGGGATGTGCCGGCTGCCGGGGTAGATGAAGTCCTGGTGGATCTCGTCGGAGCAGATGACCAGGTCGTGCCGGATGCAGATCTCGGCGAGTGTTTCGAGCTCGGCTCGGCTGAAGACCCGCCCGGTCGGGTTGTGCGGGTTGCAGAACAGGAAGACCCGCGTCCGCGGCGTGATGGCCTGCTCGAAGGCGTCGAAGTCGATCTCGTAGCCGCCGGCGGTGCGGACCAGCGGGACGAGCTGAGTCGAGCGGCCGCCGTTCGTCGGCGCGGCAAAGAACGGCGGGTAGGCCGGGGTCTGGACAATGACGCCGTCGCCGGCCTCCCCGACGGAGCGGCAGACCAGGTTGAAGCCGACAACCACGCCCGGCAGGAACAGGAACTCCTCCGCGTCGACCTGCCAGTTGTACAGCCGCTGGAGCCGCTCCTGAACGACGGCCCGGAGCTCGGCCGGCTCGGTGCCATAGCCGAAGACGCCGTGGTCGATGCGCCGCCGCAGCGCCTCGATGACCCGCTCGGACGAGGGGAAGTCCATGTCGGCGACCCAGAGGGGAAGGGCGTCGCCGTACCGGCTCCATTTGATGCTATCCGTTCCACGGCGCTCGACGATCCGATCGAAGTCGATACGCGTCGTGGTGCTCACGGGGTTCTCAGGCGGATTCACAAATCAAGCCCTTTCAGCAAGTGTTGTCGCCTGTTCGGCGCGCGCTGGCGACCGGCGCCGGTCCACTATAGCACCGCGCCGGAGAGCCCGCAACTCGGCGCTTGACCGGCCGACACGTTTTGGGTATCATGCCGCCGACGCTCGCGAGGAGGAAGGAGCATTCCATGGAGTACCGTCAACTGGGTGGGTCTGGCCTGCGCGTTTCGGCCATCGGCCTCGGCGGCAACACCTTCGGGAAGTACACCGACGAGGCGCAGTCGATCGCAACCATCCGCCGCGCGCTCGACCTTGGCGTGAACCACGTCGATACAGCCGACATCTACGCCGGGTCCGTCTCAGAGGTCCACGTCGGCAAGGCGATTGCCGGGCGGCGCCACGAGGTGGTGCTGGCGACGAAGGTGGGCTATCCCACCGGGAATGGGCACAACGACCGTGGGATGTCCTACCGGCGGGTGATCGCCTCCTGTGAGGGGAGCCTGCACCGCCTGTGTACCGACTACGTCGACCTCTACTACCTGCACCTGCCCGATCCGACGACGCCGCTGGCCGAGACGTTGCGCGCCTTCGACGACCTGGTCCGCCAGGGCAAAGTCCGCTACGTCGGCATCTCGAATCATCCCGCGTGGCAGGTCTGCGAGGCGCTCTGGATCGCCGACCGCCGCGGCTACCAGGCGCCAGTGGTCACCCAGAACGCGTACAACCTCCTCAACCGGACCGTCGAGGCCGAGCTCGTGCCGTTCTGCCGCGCCCATCGGATCGGCATCGTGCCCTATTACCCCCTGGCCAGCGGCCTCCTGACCGGGAAGTACCGACCCGACCACCCGATTCCGCCGGGCGTCCGGGGCTACAACAACCCGACCTTCCACCAGCAGCTCAGCGAGCGGAACTACACCCTCGTCGACCGGCTGTCGGCGTTCGCCCAGGCCTGCGGCCACACCGTCGGCGAGCTCGCCATCGCCTGGCTTCTGGCGCGTCCAGAGGTCTCCTCGGCCATCACCGGCGTCACGAAGCCCGAGCAGGTGGAGGCCAACGTCGCCGCCAGCGCCTGGCGCCTGAGCGGTGAGGAGCTTCAGGCGATCGACAAGATTCTGGCGGCATAGAGCGGCGGACTAGTGGTCTGCCACGCTGATTTTGACGGATGCGGCCTGCCGGGTTCATGCGTCATGCGTCATTACGTCACCTTTCGCCGGGCGCTATCCATCAGAATCACTGTGGCAGTCCACTAGTCGCTCGCAGACGTATCTGGACTCTGCCGCTCGAGAAGCTGGCATTGCCGGCGACCGATGGTGCAGATCGCCATGATGGCCAGCACCACGACGGCAACGACCATCGCCACGAGCATCATACCGAACTCCGCGTCCATGAGACTGAGCACGCCGGCGAGGCCGACCAGCAGCCCAGCGCCCGCTCGGTACTTGTTGACGATGCCGCTGTCTCTGGCGTGCATTGTGGCGTTCATCGCAGTCACTCCTTACTCGATGGCGGGGCGCAGGCGCGCGCCGCGCTCGAAGACTGAGCGGACGAGCGCGAGCCCGACCTGGATCATCAGTCCCGGGGTGGCCCCCATCCGCAAGAGGTCACGATAGGAGTACGCGCCGGTGAACATGCCCCAGAGCGTGCGCATGTACAGCCCATGCAGCCCGCGCTGGCTCCACGCGCGCGTGGCCAGGCGGTAATGGGCCATAGGCATCACGCCGAAGCGCTTGAGCACCGGTACTTCCAGGAACAGGAGCTTCCCGATCCGGTTGTCGCCGTCGATGGCTCGGCAGAGCGGCAGGTAGCTCGCCACGAAATCCGCCCGGCTACACCCCTGGTAGATGGCTATCTCCGCCGCCTGCCGCGCCGTCAGGAGCGCCGAGCCGATACCGTTCTTGTAGAGCCGGGTCGAGCTGGCATCGCCGATCGCGACGAAGCCGTCGTCGACGACGTTGCCGGCCGGGCCAACGGAGACACTCGGCAGGCAGCCACAGACCCGGCGCACGGTTCGCCCCAGCACCGCCGTCACCTCGTCCAGATCCAGAAACCGGCGCAGGCTCTGCCTGTGGTCGGCAGCCGCCAGCAGCGACACGGTCACGAACGGCCCCTTGGGGATGAGGACGCCATAGGTGGCGATGTCGTCCGGAGGCAAGAAGATGTGGACGGCGGAGCCCAGCCGGCGCTCGACCTCGTCGCCGCCGAGATACAGCTCGGCCTGGCACATCGAATCGCGCGGCGGTGGCCGGTACCCGAAGCCGTGGAGCGCCGGCAGCGGCGCATTCACCCCGGTTGCCAGCACGACCAGATCGTACCGCTCGCTCTCGCCCGCGCTGACGACCTCTACCGGCTGCGCGCGCCGGATTGCCTGCACCATGGAACGGCGCAGATCCGCCCCGCGCGCCACTGCCTGCTCGACGAGGAACTCGTCGAAGGAAACCAGGCCGGGTGGGTGTCCGTACCGAGGTCCGGCACCGCGGTAGACGCTCAGGATGGCCGCGGCGGTGTCCGGCTGGCCGGCGCTGAGGCTGCCGGCGCTGGTGTGGAGCGCGTAGGTGCTGATCCGGCTGAGGATCGCCTCCGGCGGGACGGTGATACCCAGCTCGCCGAACTGGCGCACGACGGAGACCGGGATGATGCCGGCGCACATATTGCAGCCCGGCTGGCCGAACCGGCGGAAGTCCTTGCCTTCGTAGATCGTCACGGAGACGTCGCGGCCGGCCCGTCGTGCGTGGTCGAGAGCGGAGAGCGCAAAGAAACTGCCGGCTGGCCCGCCGCCGACGACGGCGATCTTGCGTGGGAGTGGGCTTCCCCTGCTCATCGCAGCCCTCGCAGTTCGAGGTCTCTGGTCCACGGTCTATGGTCCACGGTTCAAGGTGTCTCCCAACCTTGAACCGTGAACCCCTAACCCCGTCGCGTCCTAGACGCGCAGGATTCTCACCTGCGTATCGTAGAAGGAGGCGCTGCCGCCGATGGGGTCGGTCAGGCAGCCCGTCTTCAGGTGATCGTCCAGGCGGAGCAGCGGGTTGATCTGGAGCCCTTTGCCCCGCCGGGGGTCCCCCGGCACCTTGACGCCGTCTACCTGGACCTCGGTGGCGCCGTAGGCCCAGTGTCCGAACGACTGCGAGACGGCGATGACGCCGGGTCGGATGCCCTCGATGAGCTTGACCTTGCCGATCATCTCCCGCAGCAGCCCGTTGCCGAGCTTCAGAATCCCTTCCGGCAAGCTGGCCGACACTAGTCGGACCTCGTCACCTTCGTCCAGGCTCAGCCGGCGCGCGTCCGCCCGGTTGATCAGGACGAAGTTCTCGGGCATCAGCGAGAGCTGGGACCAATAGGTGCCCGGCGTCCGACTCTGGCTGCCGAGGATCTCCTTGAACGTGATGATCTGGAAGGGGTACTCCTGGTCGCGCACCGGCTGCCCGGTGCTGAAGAGCGGCGGGGCGTAGCGCGGCAGCCCGTCGAACGCCTGGCCGGTGACGCTGTTCTTCTGCCGGGCGACGCGTTCGAGGAACAGATGGAACGTTCCGCCAAACCGGTGGGCCATGTAGTTGCCGTCGTAGACCTTGCTGAAGTGCTCGAAGCGCCCGCCCCGGTTGAGGACGTAGACCACGTTTCGCCAGAGCGGCTGGCCGACGGCCTGCTGCCATTTCGCCTCGTCGAAGACCGCCGGCGTCAGATGCCGCCGGGCCTTCCGGAAGAGGTCGAGCTCTTCGTCGCCGGCGGCCGGGACGCCATCGCTGCCGTCCGCCTTGTCGCCGAAGGCGAGGTTGGCGGCCACCTTGAGGTAGTACTCCTCCGGCCGCTTGAAGTCCACGCCCGGCCCGAAGCCATCCTTGCCAAACCCGGGCAGGCCCAGCTTCTGGGCGATGGCCAGGAACTGGGCTTCGAGCGAGATGGGCATCCGCTCGCCGCCGACGCTGGCGATCTCCGGGATCGGCGCGGCGGCCGGCTGGCGGAACGGGTTGGACTTGGTGGCCGGCTGCGGCACGTCGCCGGGGCTGGCCCACTGCTCCAGGTAGCTGACGTCGGGAAAGACGTAGTCGGCGTACATGCTCGTCTCCCCGATGACGACGTCGGTGGCGATCACCAGCGGGATGATCCTGGGGTCCTGGAGGATGCGAAGCTGCTCGGCGGCGCCCGGCACGGAGTAGGCCGGCGTGGCCTTGTGCAGCCAGAGGACCTTGATGGGATAGGGATACCCTGCCTCCGCCGAGGGGATGAGGTCCTGCCACATGTTGAAGGCGAAGGGGAACCACTGTCGCTTCGCCGGATAGCCGCCGTCGCGCTGGAAGAGCGTCGAGTCCTCGTAGCGCCAGCCCTCGCGCGAGAAGGTGACGCCAAACGCCTTCGTCTTGTTGGGGTGCAGCTTGCCCAGCGGGAACGGCTGCCCCTCCTTACCGCCCAGGTCGTCCCAGCCGCCGCCGCCGTCGGCCAGGCCCCCCTTCCAGTCGGCGTTGCCGATGAGGATGTTCAGCGTGTTGATCGCCTGGATGGTCGAGAAGCCGTTGGTGTGCTTGGCCGGACCGCGGTACATGTCGATGGCGGCCTTCTTGCCGTGGCCGGTGAACTCTCGGGCGACCTCGACGATCGTGCTCACCGGAATGCCGGAGATGGCAGCATACTGATCGAGCGTGCTCTCCATGGCCCGTTCCTTGAGCAGCGTGAACACGCTCTTGACCGGAATGCCCGCGATCGTCGTGCTGACCTCCAGACTGCCCACCTCGGCCTGGTCGTGCCGCCTGGGTCCCTCCGGCGTCATCACGACGAAGGAGTCGAGCTTCGGCTGGCCGGCCGCCGGCGCCGGCACCTGCAGGCCGATCTCCTCCGCCCGCAGGAGGAGCATCCTGTCGGTGCGGACGAGATGGGTGGCGTCGGCGGCGGTGGGCTCGCCGTCCTTCTTCGCCGCGTCGAGGTTCGGGTTCTCCAGGTATCGCTTATCGTAGCGCCCGTTCTCGATGATCCAGCGGATCATGCCCAGCGCCAGCGCGCCGTCGGCGCCGGGCTTCACCGGGAGCCAGCGCCAGGCCTTGCCGGCGCTCTTGCTCAGCCGGGGGTCGACCACGGCGAGCTTGAGACTTCCCTCGGTCATGCCCCGGGTCACCAGCTCGGCCATGGGGGTCACGCCGAAGTTGGCCTCGGCAAAGCCGGTGCCCCAGAAGATGACGAACTCGCTGTTCAAGAAGTCCGGCTTGAAATGGTTCTTGCCCGCCCCCGTCGCCAGATTCCTCGTCATCTCGCTCGTGTTGACGAAGATGCTCAGCTCGCAGATGGAGGTGTGCTCGAAGGAGTTGACCGAGCCGAAAGCATCCTTGACGAACCGGTTGGCGAAATGGATGCGGGTCCGGTTGATGCGGCCCGGCATGAAGAGGAACTGGTTGTTCTTCGGCCCCAGGTCCGGGTGGTCGGGGTCGATCAGGGCGCCGAGGTTGGCGGCGTACTTCTTCTTGAAGTCCTCCACGGTCATCTGCTGCTTCTTGATCAGCTCGACGTCCGCGGCCATGTCGCTCGCCACTTTCGGGTCGCGGAGCGCGTACAGCTCCTTCAGCCCCGGCACCGGCCCTTCCCCAAAGAGGTTGCCGCCGCCGACGATCTCATCGATGGCCTGGTCGAACGAGATGGTCTGCCACCGGCCGCTCCCGCGGGGTCCGGCCCGCTTGAGGACCGTGCGGAGGCGGTAGGGGTCGTAGAGGGTCTGGACGCCGGCCTGCCCCTTCGGACAGAGCTTGCCGTCCATCTTCGCCGCCTCGACCGGCGAGGTCTCGTACGGGATGTTCGGCAGGAACTGCTTGGCCGAATAGGGGCTGCCGTCGATCTTCACAGCCACGCCGTCCTGCTGCTTGACCTTGAGGAGGCAGCGGATCTGGCACTGC
>JACQGW010000065.1 GCA_016199325.1 Chloroflexota bacterium | reverse complement strand
GCCGAGAGACAACGAACCGCCAAGACGCCAAGATCGCCGTACGTCATACGTCATGCGTCATACGTCATGCGTCATACGTCATCCATGACGCGTGACACCATCAAGGAGGAATCCATGGCCGAGGCTCGCGCACATCTGACGGCCGACGACTTGATCCACTTGCCGGAGGACGGCAAGCACTACGAGCTGGTCGAAGGAGAGCTACTCGAGATGGTGCCGCCTGGTGGGGAGCATGGGTATGTAGCCGCAGAGGTTCTGTATCGTCTCCGTGCCTTCGTCGAGCAGCACCGGCTGGGCGGTAGAGTGTTCGCGGCCGAGACGGGGTTCCGGATCCGCCGGAATCCGGACACGGTGCGGGCGCCCGACGTCGCCTACGTCGCCGAGGCGCGGCTGGCCCAGGCGCGGGTCGCGGGATACCCCGATCTCGCCCCCGACCTGGTCGTCGAAGTCGTCTCCCCCGGCGACACGGCGGCCGATGTGCAGGCGAAGGTGGAAGCCTGGCTGCGCGCCGGAACGCAGCTCGTCTGGGTCCTCTATCCGGGCACGCGATCGGCCGTCGCCTACCAGCCGGACGGCGAGGCGCGGGTGCTGCACGAGACCGACATGCTGCCCGGCGAGCCGGTCTTGCCCGGGTTCTCCTGTCGCCTCGCCGAGGTGTTCTGAACCACGCCCGCATCGGGCACATGTACCTGACGGAAGATCGATGATCCGAGCAGGGTGCTCGGTGCGTTCACCCTCTACCCCTTCTTGCCAATCTTCTCGGAATGACTATAATACGTGCCTGGGTGCAACTCCTTAATCACTCCTTCCCAACGCCGCGGGAGAACGCCGGCCCGATCATCCCTGAATGATCGGGCGCCGGATCGGCCGCCCGGCGACCGATGAGCAGGATGGCCGGCGAGACAGCGATGGCGATGGCAGCGCCGGCCAGGAACGGGGCGCCGGTCAGGTCGCCGAGCCAATCGTTCAGCAGGCCGCTCAGGACCGAGCCGATTACGACGCCCAGCGAATAGACGGCGTAGAAGATGCCGAAGGCGGCCCCCCGATTGGCTCGCCCCGTGGCATCCGCCACCAGCGCCGTCGCCGACGGGAAGAGCAGCCCGAAGCCGAGCCCGAACACGGCCATGCCGGCCGCCACCCCAACCGGCGTCGCCAGGATGCCGAGGACGACCATGCCGGCGCCGATGATCAGCAGCCCGCCGGCCACGGGGCCGATCCGGCCGTACCGGTCCCCCAGCCGGCTGAGCGGGCCGGCCATGCCCATCATCGCCACGGCGGCGTAGATGGTGAACGCCAGGCCGATGCGCGAGGCCGGCTCGCCTCGCGCCGCCAGGGCAAGCGGCAGGTGCGTCACCAGCGTCCCCAGGCCGACGGTCAGCGCCAGCGCGGCGAGATAGGCGACGGCCAGCCGGGGCTGCGCCCAGAGGGCGAGATAGGCGGCCACAGACCGCCGCGGCCGATCCGTATGGCGGTGTTCGGGCGGCTCGTGGGCGAGCCGCCCGAACACCCCCGCGGCAAGGAGCATGAACAGCGCGCCGCCCAGGAAGACCGCCGCGACGCCGAGCCGGTCCCGGGTGAAGCCGGCGAGCGGCGGGCCGACGACGGCGGTGACGGCGATGATCGCCCCGCTGGCGCCCATCACCCGGGCCCGGCGCGTCGGGTCGGCGGTGTCGCCGATGATCGCGAAGGCGCCGGGGGTCAGCACGGCGGTCGCCAGCCCGTGGACCACCCGAGCGGCGAGGAGCTGTTCGGGCGTCCGGGCAATCGCGTAGGCCGCCAGCGCCGCCGCCGTCATCAGCAGCCCCCCCAGGATCGGAGTCTTCCGGCCCCAGCGGTCGAGGATGATTCCGGCGATCAGGTTGCCGACCAGGTTTGTCGCCGAGTAGGCGGCGACGACGATGCCGACCAGGCTGGCCGAGGCCCCCAGGCTGCGGGCGTACGGCGCGACGACCGGGAACTGGATGAAGAGGTCGAGGAACGAGACCAGAACGACGAAACGGGCAGCCCAGATGGTCCGGTTTTCCACGTCTCACCCTCTGCCGGCGTTTTCAGGATGCAGCGGGTTCACGACGACGGCTCGGTCGTTCGTCGGGATAGGACGGGGGCGTCCGGCCGAACGACCGTCTGCGGGAGCAGCCCGTCGGCGGGTACGACGACCCGTCTGACCAGCCAGGCGACGACCACCATCGCCGACCCGCTCAGCACGTACGGAAGATATTCCCCCCGGTCGAAGAGCGCGCCTGCTATCAGCGGGCCGACCGCCCGCGCCCCGGCCGAGAGCGACTGGCCGATGCCCAGGATGCCACCCTGGTCGTCGGCGCCACCCTCCCGAGAGAGCAAGCTGGAAAGCGTCGGCGATACCAGCCCCTGGCCCAGCGCAAGGCAGCCGAGCACGACGATGGCGGCGGTGAGACTCGGCGCCAGCGGGATCGCCAGCAGCGCCGCCGCCATGATGACGGCCCCGCTGCCGGCCAGCCGCCGCTCTCCGAATCGGGCGCACAGCCGGCCGAGCAGGCCGCCCTGAACGACGGCGATGGTGATGCCGACGTACGTGAAGATGAGCCCGAGGCCGGCGGCGTCCAGGCCGAAGCGCAGCTCGCCGAGCAGGGCGAACGTCGTCTCCATGCCGACGAAGGCGAACGTCGCCAGGAAGGTCGAGAGCAGGATCCGGCCGACGAACGGATGCTGGAGCGCGCCGGCGAAATCGGCCGGGGTCGCCCGCACGCGCATCGGGCGGGCCGGGTCCGGCCGCCGCGATTCGGGGAGTGCGAAAAAGCCGAAGACGAGGTTGGCCGCGGCCAGGCCGGCGGCCACGAACGCGGCGGCGCCGAAGCCGAAGCCGCTCAGCCCGGCGCCGATGGCAGGGCCGAAGACGAAGCCCATGCCGATGGACGCGCCGAGCATCCCCATGTACTTCGCCCGCTCCTGCGGCTTCGTCAGGTCGGCGATGTACGCCTGGGCGGTGGCGATGCTGCCCCCGAAGAGACCGGCCAGCGCCCGGCCGACCAGCAGCAACGTCAGGTCGTGGGCAAGGCCGGTCAGGGCAAGGGAGACCGCCGAGCCGGCCAGGCTGATCAGCAGCACCGGCCGGCGGCCCGCTCGATCAGAGAGGCGGCCCAGCACGGGCGCGCCGACGAGCTGGGCCGCCGAATAGGCCGCCAGGAGACCGCCGACCCAGAAGCCGGTGGCGCCGAACTCCAGCGCGTAGAAGGGCAGAAGCGGCAGGATGATGCCAAAGCCCAACAGATCGACGAAGACAGTCACGTAGAGAATGATCAGAGGGGATGGCCGCACGACTGCTCCAGTTGTCAAGAATGCGCTCGTGGTGACTATACCACGTCGGGAATTCACTCGTCATGCGTCATGCGTCATACGTCACTCGTCATGCGTCATGCGTCATGTCGTGGATCATCGGCTCATCACATGAGCGAGCGGATGAGGCCGCCGTCGACCTGGACTGTGGTGCCCGTGACGTAGCCGGCGCGGGCGGAGGCCAGGAAGACGACCATGTTGGCCACTTCGTCCGGCCGGCCGAAACGGCCGAGCGGGATGCGCCGCTCCTCGGAGGCGGCGTATTCCTCGTACGACACACCGCTCCGCCTCGCCCGCTCGACGTTCACGCTGATGAGCCGGTCGGTCCCGATCCGGCCCGGCAGCACGTTGTTCACCGTGATCTGGTCACGGGCAAGCTCGTCGGCGAGCGTTTTTGCCAGGCCGATGACGGCCGAGCGCAAGGCGTTCGACAGGAGGAGTCCCTCGATCGGCTGCTTGACGGAGGTGGAGACGAGGTTGACGATCCGGCCCCCGCCGCGCGCCTGCATGTGCGGCACGCTCTCCCGAATGAGCCGCACGGCGCTCATCAGCGTCAGGTTGGCGGCCTGTTCCCAATCCGCGTCCGAGAGCTGAGAGAAGGTGCCGATCCGCGGCCCGCCGGCGTTGTTCACCAGGATGTCCAGGCCGCCGAACCGGGCGACGGTCTCGGAGACGAGCCGAGCGATGTCCTCGGGCCTCGTCAGATCGCCGACCACCGGCAACACCTCGGCACCGGTCGTCGTCTGGATCTCCCCGGCCGTCTGAAAGACCGCACGCTCATCACGGCCATTCACGGCGACCCGGGCCCCCTCCGCAGCCAACCCCATCGCAATCGCCCGTCCTATCCCCTTGCTGGACGCCGCGACGATGGCGATCCTCTCGTTCAACCCCAGATCCATGCCTACCTCCTACGAGTGATGAGTAATGAGTGATGAGGGATGAGTGAGAGGATCGCTTCTATCACTCATCACTCATCACTCATCACTCATCACTCCGACGCGTGCGAACGATCTCGACGCCGGCGGCGGTGAGGACGCTGCCTTTGATGGCTACGCCCGGCTTGCGGATCCGCACCTGAACCCGCTCGACGTCGAGCTCGTCGAGGAGCCGTGCCGCGATCCGCTCGGCGACCGCCTCCAGCAGGTTCCGGCTCGGCCCTTCGACGATCGCCCGGACAACCTTGAAGATCTGGGAGTAGTTGACCGTCCTGGTGAGATCATCGCTTTCGCCGGCCGGACGCAGGTCGCGCTCGACCGCCACGTCCACCACGAACCGCTGTCCCAGCTCCTTCTCGGCCTGGTTAACGCCGTGGAATCCGTAAAAGACCATGCCTTCCAGAAAAACCCGGTCGGCCCAGTTGTCGCTTGCCATCGCTTCCCATACAATAGTAAGTAATGAGTGATGAGTAAT
>JACQGW010000038.1 GCA_016199325.1 Chloroflexota bacterium | reverse complement strand
GTGACGGTGCGGCTGAACGGGGCGCTGATGAGCCCGAACGTGGCGGCGGCGCTGGTCGGCGGAGGGCGGCGCGTCGACGCCGCGGCGATCTACTGGTTCGGCGCGTCGGTGGCGTACGCGACGTTCGATCTGGCGGGGGTGCCGCTGGGCAGCTACGACGTGCGGATCGAGGACGGCGACCGGGTGGCGACGCTCGCGGGCGGTTTCACCGTGGTGAGCCCGGTGCCGGGGAACGTGCGGACTCGGCTGATCGCCCCGGAGGCGCTGCGGCCCGGGCAGCCAGGGGTGCTGGCGCTGGAGTACGGCAACCTCGGCAACACCGATGCGCCCGCGCCGGTCCTCATCGTCTCGGCGGAGAACGCCGACCTGTGGCTGCCGGGCCAGAGCGCGTCCGTCGGCTCACGGGTGCAGCTCCTCGCCATCAACGCGGAGGGGCCGGCCGGCATCCTGCCCCCGGGCGTCACAGGCCGGTTCTCGCTCTCCTTCCGGCCCACGATCGGCGACGGACGGGTCAGCTTCGCCGCACGGAGGCTGCCGGCGACAGACGCCCCGATGGATTGGGTGGCCCTTCGGGAGGCGAGCCGGCCGAGCGGCATCGCGAGCGATGGCTGGAGTGCCATCTGGGCCAGCCTCAGCGCCACGCTCGGGAACAGCCAGCGGGAGTACCTGGCCGCGCTGGCCGCGCTGACCACGCGCCTGAGTCTGGTGGGCGAGGCCACCGCCGACGTGAACACCATCCTCGCCTTCGCCATGCGGCAGGTGCTGGATCCCCTCCCCCTGACGCTGAGCCAGGCGGTGGACGCCGCGGCGCCGTCGCCGGGCGTGCCGCTCGAGCTCCGCCGTACCTTCCGGTCGTCGCTCGCGCAGCGCTACACGCTGGGACCGCTCGGCCGCGGCTGGTCGCACAACTGGGACGTCTCGGCGACGGCCGACGAGGACGGGAACGTCACCATTCACGCCGGCGGCCGGGACCGGGCTTTCCAGCGGCGGCCTGACGGCAGCTACCGCAGCGCCCCGGGCGACGGCGCAACGCTGACGCTCGAAGGCGGCGTCTACCGCCTGCGGGAGGCGGACGGCGCCGTGACGGCGTTCCTCGCCGATGGCCGGCTCGGCTCGGTCGAGGACCACAACGGCAACCGGGTCACGGCCGGCTACAGCGGCGCGCAGTTGACGAGCCTGGTCCACACGAGCGGCATGAGCCTGACGCTGAGCTACAACGCCGCCGGGCGGATCGCCGAGGTGGTCGATAGCGCCGGCAGCACCACCACCTACACCTACGACGCCACCGTGGAGCACCTGATCGCGGTCGGCGGCCCACGAGGGACGACGGCGTACGGGTACGACGGCGGCCACGCGCTGGCGTCGGTCGCTCGGCCGGACGGCACCCACACCTATTTCGAGTACGACACGCGGGGTCGCCTGGCCCGGCGCTGGCACGACGGCGACGCCGAGACCCTGACCTACACCTACGACGGGATGGGCCAGGTCACCGTGCAGGACGCGCTGGGCGGCACGATGATCCTGCTCTTCAACGACGCCGGGCAGGTCGTTCGAAGCCGGGACGCGCTGGGCCGCTGGACGCAGGTCACCTACGATGCCAACGGCAAGGCCGCCCGGTTCGTCGATCCCACCGGTGCGGTCTACTCCTTCGCCCACGACGGTCGGGGCAATCCGGTGAGCCGGATCGATCCGCTTGGCAACCGGATCGACGTGGTCTACGACGAGACGTCCAGCAGGCCGCTGAGCTACCGCGACCCGCGGGGCAACGTCACCGGCTTTGCGTACGACGCCGCGGGCAACCTGGCTCGGATCACGCAGGCCGATGGCAGCACGTCCGTCCTCGGGTACGACGCCGCAGGGAATATCACCGCCGCCGGGAATCGGCGCGGGGAGACCGTAGCGGTCGACTACAACGCCCGCGGGCAGATCTCCCGCAAGACGTATCCCGACGGCCGGACCATCGAGTACACGTACGACGCTCGGGGCAACCTGGCGATCGCTGTCGATTCGGTCACCGGCGGCATCTCGCTGACGCACGACACGCGGGACCTCCTGACACGCGTCGAGTACGCCGATGGCGGCTGGCTCGCGTTCGAGTACGACGCCGCCGGGCGCCGGACCCGCCTGACCCAGGATGACGGCTTCGTCGTGAGCTACGGCTACGATGCGGCCGGGCGGCTGGCCCGGTTGACGGACGGGGCCGGGGCCGAGATCATCCGCTACGAGTACGACGCCGCCGGGCGGCTGGTGCGGGAGACGAAGGGCAACGGAACCCGCACGACCTACGAGTACGACGCTGCCGGGCAGCTCGTCCGGCTGACCAACGCGGCGCCGGACGGCACCGTGCAGTCGCGCTTCGAGTACAGCTACGATGCCGGCGGCCGGGTCATCGAGGTCAGCAATCAGCAATCAGCAATCAGCAGTCAGCAGTCAGCAGTCGGCAGTCGGCGACCGGAGGGCGGGGGTGTTGCGGCGAGTGGGCTGGCGGATGGGGTGATGGGCGCGGCGTCGATCATTGGGACCACGCGGTACGAATACGACGCCATCGGCCAACTGACGGGCGTGACCGAGCCCGGCGGGCGCCGCATGACCTACAGCTACGATGCGTCCGGCAACCGCCGGCGCGTGGCGGACAACGGCGTCGAGACGCTCTACACGACCAACGGCCGGAACCAGTACACGCAGGTCGGCGGGTACAGCCGGACCTACGACGCCGACGGCAACCTGACCTCGGCGACCGGCGTCAGCGGGACGACCACCTACGGGTACGACGCCGAGAACCGGCTGACCAGCGTGGCGACGTTCGGCGACGTCACCACGACCTACACCTATGACGCGCTGGGCCATCGAATCAGCCGTACCCGCAACGGCGTCACGACCCGGTACCGGATCGATCCGGTCACCGGCGGCATCATCGCCGTTCGCACCCCTTCGGGCACGCGCAACGACCGCTACGTCGACGGCGTCGGCCCCGCCGCCGCCGTCGACGGCGCCGGGAATTCGGCGTACCCCGGCTTCGACGGCACCGGCAACGTCACGCAGGTGACGGACGGCAACGGCGCCGTCGTGAACCGGTATGCCTATGATCCGTTCGGCGGCGTGCGCCAGGCCGACGAGACCGTTCCCAACGACCTCCAGCACCGTGGGAGGCAGGGCGCGACGAATGAGGGTGACGGGCTGACGTTCACAGACGGTCGTCCCTACTGGCCGGGCGACGGGCGCTTCACCAGCCCCGATCCCTGGCCCATTGCGTCGCCCAATCCCTATGACGCCGGCGGGAACAACCCGGTGCAGGTCGCCCCGCCGGCCGGACCGCAGAGCGGCTGGGGCATGTTCGGCAGCGGGCTCAAGGGGCGCAGGGACGCGCTGAATGCGCTCATGAACGGCGACATCTCGGACGAACAGTTCGCCGCCTACATGGACGCCATCAGGAAGATCGAGGAAGGCGCTCGGAAGATTGGCGAGGAGAGCGCCGAGGATGCCATCCCGCCCTTCGACTCCATCCTGGAGCACGAGCCGCCCTGGGACTGGTTCAAGAAGTGGGCGAAGAACATCTACGACCTGGCCTGCGGCGGCGGCCTTCTCAGCGGCACGTTCGTCGAGCGTCTTGGCAAGTGGGCGGGCCTGGACGATTGCGGCGGAGACCCGGACGCCGCCGCATCCACCAGCGTCGTCCGGCCACGGGACCCCAACGACATCATCGGCCCGGCCGGCTACGGCGACGCCCACTGGGTCGCCGGCGACGCCACGCTCGGCTACACCATCCGCTTCGAGAACGACGAGACCGTCGCCACCGCGCCGGCCCAGCTCGTCGTGATCGAGCAGGTCCTCGACGGCGACCTGGACCTGCGGGCGTTCCGACTGGGCGCCTTCGGCTTCGGCGGACGCGTCTTCGAGGTGCCGACCAACCGCTCCTACTACCAGGCCCGGCTCGACCTCGTGCGGGACCTCGGCCTCTACCTCGACGTCACTGCCGGCATCGACGTGACCGCCGGCAAGGCGTTCTGGATCCTCCGCTCCATCGACCCGGCGACCGGGGCGCCGACGACCGATGCGACCAGGGGCTTCCTGCCCCCGGACACCGTCGAGGGCCAGGGCCAGGGCTTCGTCTCCTACGTGATCCGGGCGGTGCCGGGGGTGCGGACCGGCGACGTCGTCAGCGCGACGGCCCGCATCGTCTTCGACACGAACGATCCCATCGACACGCCGCCGATCTTCAACACGCTGGACGCCGGCCGGCCCGCGTCCCGGGTCAATCCGCTTGCCGGCGTGACGGCCGGGGATGAGGTCGTGCTGACCTGGAGCAGCGTCGACACGCTGGGCGGCGCCGGCCTCAAGAAGGTCGACCTCTACGTCTCCGCCGACGGGGCGCCCTTCGTGCTGGCGCGGGCGGACATCACCGAGACGGCGGCGGTCTTCCGCGGCGAGATCGGCCGGAGCTACGGGTTCTACACGCTGGCGGAGGACCAGGCCGGGAACCGGGAGGGGACGAAGACGGCGGCCGATGCCACGACCCGCCTTCTGGTGGCGGGCGTCCCGGCGAGCGTCGACCTGGTGGCCGACCCCGCCAGCCTGATGGCCGACGGCAGCGGCACGAGCGTGATCGCCGCGACGGTGCGGGACGTGGGCGGCAACACGCTGGCCGGCCAGCAGGTGACCTTCGCGACCACGCTCGGCACGCTGAGCGTCGTCACGGCGACGACCGACGCCCGCGGCGTCGCGACGAGCCTCCTGACGGCTCCGACGACGCCCGGCGCCGCGACCGTCATGGTCACGGCCGGCGGCGCGGTGACGACGACGGTCGTCCAACTGCTCGCCCTGCCGACGGCGACGCCGACCGCGACGGACACGCCGACCGCGACGCCAACGGCCACGTCGACCCCGACGGCGACCAACACGCCAACCGCGACGTCGACGCCGACCCGCCACACGGTCGCCGGCACCGTCTGCGAGCTCCCGCTGCCCGGCGCCTGTGGCGCGCTGCGCGGGGCGACGGTCACGCTCCTGCCGCTCGCCTGGGAGACGACGACGAGCCTGACCGACGGCAGCTTCGCGTTCGCGCTCGTGCCTGCCGGCAGCTACACGCTCGCCGTCTCGCCGCAATGCACGGCCTACGGCTGCTACGAGCCGGTGGCCGTCACGATGGACGACGACGTCACCGTCGTCGTCCGGCCCGTCCCGTTCACGCCAACGCCCACCGCGACGAGTACGCCGACCGACACGCCGACGTCGGCGCCGACGAGCACGCCGACCGACACGCCGACGAGCACATCAACGCCGACCCATACGCCTACCGCAACCGCGACGAGCACGCCGACCAGTACGCCGACGGGCACGCCAACGCCGACGAGCACGCCAACGCCGACCCAGACCCCCACGGCGACGGCGACGCCACTGCCGGGGGTGACTTACGTGCTCGGGGTCGGCTGGAACGTCATCGGCCTGTCGGTGCAGCCGCCGTCGCCCATCCACGTCCATGACCTGGCCCAGGCCGTCAACGGCGGCGGCAGCGCGCCGCTCATCGGCGCCTATCGCTTCACGTCGGGCCGCTGGGTGGGCGCCATCATCAGTGGGACCGCCGTCTCCGGCGGCCCCGAGGAGGACTTCGCGCTGATCCCTGGCGAGGGCTACTTTCTCCGCCTCACCGCTCCGGCGACGTGGCGGGTGACCGGCGTGCCGATCTCGACCCCGATGCCGCTGGCTCTCCAGGCGACCTGGAATCTCATCGGCGTGCCCTGGTCGGCCGACGCCCTCACCGCCGCCGACGTGATCAGCCAGACCGATCTGGCCGGCGTCCACCGGGTCGCCGAGGTCGACCGCTGGATCTTCGGCTCCTTCCAGGGCCACGTCGCCGGCTACCCCTTCAACGACTTCGCCCTCGACAGCCGCTCCGGCTACTTCGTCCGGGCGACCGTGCCGTTCACCTGGACGCCGGCTCGCTGAGCTGAGAGGACTGGGGCTTTCCGTGGTACAATCCAGACATGGTACAATCCAGACGATGGAGCGGAAAGGAGCGATCACGATGACTACCCCGGGGTACGTGGAGCTCAGTCCGGATCGTCCGTGGCCGGGTGAAGCGCGGCTGGTAGACTACGGGGTTGCGGTATGGGCGCTCGTCACCTACTGGCGGAAGGTCGACGAGGACGTTGCGCACGTCGCCAGGGCCTACGATCTGCCGGTCGAAGCCGTCGAGGCGGCGCTCGAATACTACCGCCAGCACAAGGAAGCGATCGACGCCCGCGTCGCGGCGAACATCGCGGCGTTCGCCGCGTAAGCCTGCCCGTCGCTCACCTGTGGCCGATTTCCTCGCGGATGAGAACGTCTCTCACGATATCGTCCGGCTCTTGATCGCCTCGGGTCATACGGCTGCGACTGCCAGGGAACAGCGACTCACGAAGGCCGCCGACGACCAGGTCCTCCTCTTTGCGACGGAGCGCGGGAGCATTCTTCTCACCCACGACGTAGCGGACTTTCAATTGCTCCACGATGCCTGGCTGCGATGGACGAGAGCGTGGGGCGTTCTACGGCAGCATGCGTGCATTCTGACTGTCCAGCACCACGACGTTCCCGACGCGGAGGTCGTGCAGGCAATCGAATCGCTTCTCAACCAGGGCCTACCCCTACCCAACGAACTGTACCGATGGCGAAGGGTCGGCGGCTGGCAACGTCGGGTCGAGTGCAAGTGGGAGATATTCGCTACATCCTGATGGAGCCAGGCCAGGAGACCGCGGTCGGCGAACTGGTTGCTCGCGTGTTCGGCGAGTGCATCGCGCCCCTCTACTCGGCAGAGGGGATCGAGGAGTTCCTGAAGTACCCTCGGCCGGAGCTCCTCCTGCGCCGCTCGCAGATGGACCACTTCGTGCTGCTCGCCTGGTCCGCGGACGAGGTCGTCGGCATGATCGAGATGCGGGACTATCACCACGTGGCGCTGTTCTTCGTGGATACGCGGTGTCAGCACCGGGGCATCGGCAAGCAATTGCTGCACAGATCGCTGGAGATCTGTCTGCGACCAAGGCCAGACTTGCGCGCGGTCAGCGTCAACGCGTCCCCCAATTCCGTCGCCGTCTATCGAACGCTCGGCTTTCGCGAGACGAGCAGCGAACAGGTGGCGAATGGCATCCGCTTCACCCCGATGGTGCTCGAATTGCCGAAGGCCGGGTGGACCTGACAGGGGAGATGCTTCGCTGCGGCTCAGCATGACGAACGGGGGCACCCGGTCGTGAGGGGCTTGCCGGATGCGCATGAGGGACCGGTGCGGCCGGGGCAGGCGGAGCGGCATCCTGAGGGGGCGCGAGGGACTTGCCGGATGCATCACTTCCGCTCGCGGCTCGGAAAGTCCGCGATCTGTGGCCTGCGCGCCCGTGTGCGGCCGTTCACGGCGGCCCTGTGGTGCGGAGCGCGGCGATAAGTCTGGTCTATCCGAGTCGTTACCACCCGAGCAGCGGTCCCAACTGCCGGGCCACGCGCGAAAGCGCAGTGCGGAAGTCGAGCCTCGTCTGACTCGGCGCGAAGATCTGGATGCGGTTGCTCCCCGCGTCCGCTACGTAGACATTCCCCAGGGTGTCAACCGCTACACCGCTCGGATGGGAGAACTGGCCGTCGCCGGAGCCGTGGCTCCCCCATTCCGTGAGGTAGCCGCCCGAGGACGTGAACTTCTGGACACGGTGGTTCGACGAGTCCACCACGTAGACGTTTCCGGCGCCGTCCACGGCAATGCCGCGGGGGCGGTCGAACTGCCCCCTGCCCTTGCCCGCAGATCCCCACTTGCGGAGGAACGCCCCGGAGGAGGTGAACACCTGGATCCGGTTGCTGGAGGAGTCGGCGACGTAGACGTTGCCGGCGGCGTCGGTCGCGATCCCCTGCGGGTAGTGCAACTGGCCGTCGGCCTCTCCCGGCGTGCCCCATCGCATCAGGAACTCCCCCGTCGCGCTGAGCTTCAGCACGTAATGGGCATCGGTGTCCAGGACGTAGCCGTTGCCGGCGCCATCCACCGCGAGGCTCGTCCATCTCCCGATGGGGGAGGGACTGCCCGAGCAGCAGCTCCACCCCGCCACGAAACTGCCGTCGGGCGCAAGCCGCTGGATGCGGCTGCCGTCGACGACGTAGAGGCCGCCGGAGCCGTCCGGGGCGATGCCGGTGGGGTAACCCAAACGACTGACGATCGAGCCGGCGTTGCCCCACTGTCGGACGTAGGCCCCATCTGCCGTGAACTGCTGCACGCGGGCGTTGCCGGTGTCGGCGACGTAGACGTTGCGGGCGCGGTCGACCGCGATCCCCTGCGGGAAGTCGAGCCGGCCGTTGTAAAGGCCGGTGAGCTGCGCGAGGTACGTGCCGTCCGGCTGGAACTTCACGACACGTCCCAGGCCGGAATCGGCGACGTAAACGTTGCCGGCG
The DNA here is from genome assembly GCA_016199325.1 of Chloroflexota bacterium. Next base: position 4,112 of record JACQGW010000038.1, on the reverse strand, counting down.
CGGTCCACGGCGATCCCGCCGGTTCGCCGGAAGTAGCCGTCGGCTGCGCCCCATCTCCCCCATCGGGCGACGAAGGCTCCGTCGGTCGTGAACTTCTGCACACCGACGCCGTCGGTGACGTAGACGTTGCCGGAGGCATCGACGGCGATGCGGTCCGGGCCGGAGCCCGTCGGATAGGGACCGCAGCAGCCACTCCACTGCGCGAGATACTGGCCGTTCCCCGTGAACTTCTGAATGCGCCGGCTGCCCCCATCGACGACGTAGACGTTGCCGGCGGCGTCCGTGGCGACGGCCCGCGGCCAGGAGAACTGGCCCTCGCCGTTGCCCTGACCGCCCCACTGCGTGAGGAACGTCCCATCGGCCGTGAACTTCTGGATGCGGTAGTTGTAGGCATCTGCCACGTAGACGGTGCCGGCGGCGTCCACGGCGATCCCTGTCGGGCCGAAGAACTCCCCGCGGGCCGAGCCGCGGCCGCCCCACTGGCCCAGGTACGCTCCGTCGGGGCTGAACTTCTGGATATGATGCGCGCTCCCGTCGGCGACGTAGACGGTGCCGGAGTCGCTGACGGCGATGGCGCCGCCGGTGCTGCCCCACCCGGTCAGATAGCTCCCGTCGGGTGCGTATTTCTTGACGCGAGTGACCACGACGTTGCCGTCCATGTGGTACAGATGGCTGTCCTGGACGTACACGTTGCCGGAGTGGTCCACGGCAACGTCCGACGGCGAGGCAAGCCGGGTGCCGCCCGGAGTGCCCCACTGCCGGACGTAGACGTAGGGCGGCTCCGCCGAAGGGCTGGAGACCGACCCCGGTCCTCCCCCCAGCGACCGGCCCGCGAGGAGCGCGGGCGACAACAGGAGCAGCAACAGGGCGAGCCAGACCGAGCGAGCGGAATTCAGACGCGGCACGTGCCACCCCCGTCGGCTTCATGGACGGATAGTTCTGGCGGAGCTCGAGTCTCCCTCCCTCTCCCCGCTGGGAGAGGGAGGGGGTGAGAGGGCTTCTCGGCCGCAAGACTGACGATCTGCTGGGCAGAACGGCCCTCACCCCCGCCCTCTCCCACTGAGAGGGAGCCGGAGGAGGGTCCTGGCGAAACGGTCCGCTCATGAACCCCGTCGGGCCAACATCGGACCTGGGAGGAACAGGTGAACGGCCGGTGAATCCTCCGGTTGTGAACAGGCCGCCGAGCGACCCCTAGTCCCTCGATCATACGTCACAGCCACAGCATACACGGGAACAATGCGGCGAGCAACAGGGGAGTCGGTACCCTCGACCGTCATGCTGAGCCGCCGCGCCGCGAAGCGTCTCCTCGGGCCGAACGGGCAACCGGTGAGGAGATGCTTCGCGGCGGCTCAGCATGACAACGGATGGCCGGGTCAATCAACCGGGCTTCGCATCAATCCTCAGGGGATGCCAATGGCAGGCATCACGGTCCCGGTTCGAGCTCCGCGAGCGTTGGGATGCTCGCCGCGCCATCTGAGCAACAAGGCAGCATACGCCTTGCGAAACATCAGGCGATCCGCCTGCCAACGCATCATGGTGAGATCTTCCTGGCCCGCCTGGTCAAGCTGGCCGACCGCATTGGCGGCCAACAACTCGTCATAGCGCGCAAGGTGCTCAGGGGCAAGAGCGACGTGGACCTGTTGTCGGAGTTCTTCATTCGTCAGCGCTTCCAGCGAGGCAAGATCCCGATGGAACGCGACCGGCACGTCCTCCAGCAGGGGCGGCAGACTTGATCCGAGCGTTTCTGCAATCACTTGATCTACCGGTCGCCCCGAAATCTCTGCGACGCGCCGTAGACGACGCACCGCCGCGACAGGCAACCGAATCGTCAACGTTTCAGTCGGACTGGTCATCGTAGGTATGCTCCTCCGACCGCGCGCCCTTCCTCCGCCGTAGGGCACTTCCGGCTCCCAAGCTGTCTGAGGCACTCAACCTCAAGATAATTACAATTGTACTGTCCTTTCTCCCGGCGGACCAGTCCACGGAACGCACAGATGCACGGCACGCCGAGCGGCGGCGTGGCTGCTCGCCAGCCGCGAACGAGAGTGAGCCCTGCCCCGGCGCGCAGAAGTGGACCGCATGTGGGAGAACGGCTTGCGCACGCTGCGGTTCGGTTCGGCGCCCCCCCGCCGGTGTCGCTCGCCGGCCGGCATGGCCGAGGCACTGAACGCCTGGGAGCGCACTTGCGAGTGCGCACTACGAACCTGCGCGGCCCCCTCCGTAGCCTTCGCGCCTCCGCGTGCGCCCCTACCCCGTTGACGTATCAGCGTGTACATATCGGTAGCGCCCGTCAAGATCTGACGGCATGACGCATGACATCGGCAAGCCGCATCCATCAGAATCAGAGTGGCGCACCACTAACCGGCTCGGCTGGCTCGGGCGGCTTCGCGGCCGGCGATGCGACCGAAGACGGCGCCGGAGGTGAGACCGGTGCCCCCCGGATAGTTGTGGTAGAAGAGGCCCCCGACCAGCTCCCCGGCGGCGTAGAGCCCGCCGATGGGCGCGTTGTCCTCGTCCAGCACCTGCGCGTTGGTCCGCACGCGCAGGCCGCCGAATGTGAAGGTGATGCCACAGGTGACCGCAAAGCCGACGTACGGCGGCGTATCGAGCTTGAGCGCCCAGTTCGACTTCGGCGGCGTGATGCCGATCGTGGACCTGCCGTCCTTCACCGTCGGATCGAAGGGGACGTCCTCTTGCACCGCCGCGTTGTACTCCTCGACCGTGCGGGTCAACCCCGCCCGATCGATTTCGAGCCTGGCTGCCAGACCTTCGATGGTATCGGCCGTCGCCTTCGTGACCTGCCGGATCCGGTACTCCTCCCGCAGCATGGAGAGCACTTTCTGGTCGAAGAGCTGAAAGGCCGCCATCCCCGGTTGCTTCAGGATCTCCTTCCCGTACCTGGCGTACGTGTAGTTGCGGAAATCGGCGCCCTCATCGACGAACCGCTCGCCGTTGCGGTTGACAATGATGCCGAGTGGGTAAGAGTGTTTCTGAAAGAGCTCGCCGACGGTGCGATCGCCGGTCGGCGGCGCGTTGTAGTCCCAGGCGACCGCATGGCAGCCGCTGAAGTGTCCGTACGGCTGTGCGCCGATCTCGAACGCCATCCGGAGGCCGTCGCCGGTGTTGAACTCCGTGCCGCGCACCTTCACCAGGTCCCAGCTCGGTCCGAGATAGCGGGCCCGCATCTCCGGGTTCGCCTCGAATCCGCCACAGGCCAGGACCACCGCCCCGGCCGGCACGTCCACGGTCTGGCCGGCTCGCCGCACGCGCACGCCGACCACCCTGCCGTCGCCCGTGAGCAGCTTGACCGCCCGCGCTCCGTACCAGACCTCGACGCCCTCTCGCTGCGCCGACCTGTAGAGCATGTCGATCAGGCCGATGCCGGCGCCAATGTACTCGAGGACAGCGCCGCCCCAGAATCGGTACTTCTCCCCCTTCTTGAACGCCTGGCGACCGAAGGCCAGGGTGAGGCGGACGCCCTTGGTCGTCAGCCACTTGAGGGTCGGGAACGCCTCCTGGACGACCACGTTGGTCAGCTCGGAGTCCATCATGTAGTCGGTAATGCGGGCGAAGTCGTCGTAGAACTGCTCGCGGGTGTACTGTCCGACGTCGATGGATTCGCTCTCGGTCTTGCTGAGGTCCGGGACCAATTCCAGGATGTCCGGCAACCCGTTAAACGGCACCCGGACCAAGCCCCCGGTGAAGTAGGAGTTGCCTCCCCGACTGTGCTCGGGGGCGCGCTCCAGCACGAGGACGCCGGCGCCCTCCTCGCGCGCCGCGAGCGCCGCCGTCATCGCGGCGTTGCCGGCGCCGACGACGACCACATCACGATTCCTCTGCGACATAGCGATCACCTCCGCCTGAGAATCAAGACCACGACCGAGGCATCGCTCGTCGGCCTCGTCGTCTCGCTGCCGGAGCATGCTGATGTGGGATGCCCGGTTGGCCGACTCATGGAATTCCAGGGCCAGCTCGGCCGGCACGTCAACATCCCCTCTGCTCAGCGCCTCGTCAAGATAGCGGCTCACCGGCCCGCTGTCAACGGGTCAGCAGTTTGGGCTTGCGCAGCGGTTGAGAGCGGGAAAGGAAGAAGGGCTGAGGGCATGGGGCGG
>JACQGW010000037.1 GCA_016199325.1 Chloroflexota bacterium | reverse complement strand
GGCGGACAAGCCGCCGCGCTCCGGTGCGGTATCTCTGCACGAATCAAGAGGGCGGGGTGGTGTAATGGTCGTGATCGGCCTCACCGGCAACATCGCGACCGGGAAGAGCACGGTGCTGGCCATGCTTCGCGAGCTGGGCGCCGCCAGCATTGACGCCGACGCCGTGGTCCACCAGTTGATGGAGCCGGATTCGCCGGTGACCCGGGAGATTCGAGAGGCGTTCGGGTCCGGCGTCATCGGGCCCAGCGGTGGGGTTGACCGTCGGGCGCTCGGCCGCATTGTCTTCGCCGATCCGGCGGCGCTCCAGCGGCTGGAGGAGATTGTCCACCCGGCCGTCGTCGCCGAGATCGATCGCTGGCTGGCAGCCGTCAAGCGCCCGGCCGACGGCGCATCGCCGCCGGCTGCCGTCGTCGACGCCGTTAAGCTGGTGGAGTCCTCGCTCGCCATGCGCTGCGATTCGATCTGGGTCGTCGTCGCGGCGCCCGCGCAGCAGCGGGAGCGGTTGGTCAGTCAGCGCGGCCTCTCCCTGGAAGACGCCGATGCCCGACTGGCCGCTCAGCCCTCGCTCACCTCACGTCTCGAGCACGCCAACGTCGTCATCGACAACTCCGGCACCGTCGAAGAGACGCGAGCCCAGGTCCGGCGAGCATGGCAGCAGCTCGTAGGATGAGGTTTCTGGCGGGGTTTCTGGTTTCTCGTTTCTGGTTTCTGGTGTGGGGGTGCGGCAACCTCCCTCGAACCAGAAACCAGAAACCCCAAACCAGAAACCCCGTTTGTGGTATGATGGGCGTGGTCGAATCCTCGCGCGCAATACCATCTGACCAGGTGAGCTCCGTGATAAACCCGCACATCTTCCGCGAGTATGACATTCGCGGCATCGCCGACCGGGACCTGACCGACGACCTCATCGTGAAGATCGGTCGGGCCTTCGGGACGTTCTTGCAGCGGGAAGGCGCCGGGCGAACCCTCGCCGTCGGCCGGGACAACCGGCTCAGCTCGCTCCGGATCCAAAGGGCGCTGATGGAAGGGCTCCTTTCAGCCGGCTGCGACGTGCTCGACGTCGGCGAGGTCGCAACACCCATCGTCTACTTCTCGATCTGGCGCTACCAGCGCGCCGGGGGCATCGTCGTCACCGGCAGCCACAATCCCCCGCAGTTCAACGGCCTGAAGATGGCCCTGGGCCTCAGCACCATCTTCGGCCCGGCCATCCAGCAGATCCGCCGGATCGTCGAGTCGGATGACTTCACCACCGGCCGCGGCAGCTACGAAGCCGTCGACCCCGTGCCGACCTATCTCGCGTACGTCGCCGAGCGGATCCACCTCGCCCGTCCCATGAAGGTCGCCGTCGACTCCGGCAACGGGATGACCGGCCCGCTGGCGCCCCGCCTCCTGCGCGACCTCGGCTGCGAGGTCGTCGAGCTCTACACGAACCTGGATGGGACGTTCCCCAACCACATCGCCGATCCGACGGTGGTGAGCTCCATGCAGGACCTCGCCGCGGCCGTCCGCCGCGAGGGCTGCGCGGTCGGCCTTGGCTTCGACGGCGACGGCGACCGGATCGGCGCGGTGGACGAGCAGGGGAACATCGTCTGGGGCGACAAGCTCCTGATCCTGTTCTCCCGCGACCTGCTCCAGCGGCGCCCCGGCGCCAAGGTGATCTTCGACGTCAAGAGCTCCCAGGCCGTCGTCGAGGACGTCCAGGCCCACGGCGGCCAGCCGATCATGTGGCGGGTCGGGCATTCCCACATCAAGAACGCGATGAAGACCGAGCGGGCGCTGATCGGCGCCGAGATGAGCGGCCACATGTACTTCGCCGAGGACTACCTCGGCTTCGACGACGCCGTCTACGCCGGTGTGAAGCTGGTGGAGCTCCTCTCCAAGCACGGCGCGCCGCTCTCGGCGCTCGTCGAGACGATCCCGCCCTACGTCGCGACGCCGGAGATCCGCGTGGCCTGTCCCGACGAGGTCAAGTTCAAGGTCGTCGAGGAGGTGCGCGAGCACTTCCGCGCGCGCTACCCGATCATCGATCTGGACGGCGTGCGGGTCCTGTTCCCGGAGGGCTGGGCGCTGCTGCGGGCATCGAACACCGAGCCGGTGCTCGTCCTCCGGTACGAAGCCAGGACCGAGGCCGGGATGAAAGAGATCGAGGAGCGGCTGCAAGCGAAGCTCCGCGAGGTCCTCGCGACTGTTCAGCATTAGCGCGGTCAAGCGTCAAACGTCATGCGTCATGCGTCATGGGTCACCGATCCTGCATGACGTATGACGTATGACGTATGACGTATGACGTATGACGCACGGGAGGAAGCCGTTGACGCACTTCGTCTGCTCGGGATGCAGCGCCAGCTATCCGATTGCCGATCCGCTCACGCGCTGCCCATCCTGCGGCGAGCCCCTCGAAGTCTCCGGCCCGGTCGGACGGCCGGCGCTCGGGACGAGCGGGACGATGCTGGGGCGGCATCGGGAATGGCTGCCGTTCCCGGCGATCGACGACCGCCTCAGTCTGGGCGAGGGGAACACGCCGATCATCGAGGCCGGCGTGATCGCCAGGCAGCTCGGACTCCGACAGCTCTTGCTGAAGCACGAGGGGATGAACCCGACCGGCTCATTCAAGGACCGCGGGACCATCGCCGGCGTGCAGCGCGCGCGCTGGCTTGGCTGGCAGCAGATCGGGACGCTCTCCACCGGCGGCATGGCCAGCTCGGTGGCCGCCTACGCCGCCCGCGCCGGCCTTCGCTGCTTCATCCTCGTTCCCAGGATCATTCCGGAGCGGTTCGCCTCCATCGCCGTCTATCGGCCGACGCTCGTCGAGGTCCACGGCCACTACGGCCAGATGTACTACGACAGCCTGGCCATCGGCCGCGAGCTCGGGATCTACTTCATAAACAGCGACGACCCGTTTCGGGTCGAAGGGCAGAAGACGGTCGCCTTCGAGATCTTCCAGCAGCTCGGCGGGGCAGCGCCCGATGCGCTCGTCATGCCGGTCAGCTCCGGCGGCAATCTCTCGGCGGTCGTCAAAGGGTTCCGCGAGCTGCACGCCGCCGGCCTTATCGTCCGGCTGCCGCGCATTCTGGCCGTCCAGGCGGCCGGCTGCGCGCCCATCGCGACCGCCTTCCAGCGCGGTGAGCGCCAGGTCGAACCGTTCCCCAACCCGGCGACGGTTGCGGCCGGGCTCAGCAATCCGCTGCCGCCGAGCGGCAACCGCGTGCTCCGCCGACTGGCCGAAGAGGGCGGCCGTGCGGTTGCCGTCACCGATGAGGAGATCTTGCTGGCCCAGCGCCGCCTGGCCGAAGCCGAGGGCGTCTGGGCGCAGCCGGAGTCGACGGCGGCCATCGCCGCGCTCCCCCGGCTCATCGCGGACGGCCAGATCGACCCCTCGTGGCGCGTCGTCGTCATCCTGACCGGCCATGGTCTCAAGACGCCGACCACCGTGCAGACGGACACCATCGACGCGATCCGGACGCCCCAGGCCGAGCTGCGCGAACGGCTGGCCGAAGCGGTCGCTCGTGGCCCGCTGGGGGCCGCCGGAGCGGCACGCTGATGGCGGCCCCTCGTTTCGATGAAGCCGCCGTCCGCCAGGCCCTACAGGCCGAGCTGGCGCGCATTGGCGCCCGGTTCGAGGCGCTGGCGAGGCTCGCCGGGACCGCCGAGGGCGGCTCGCGCCCCGGCTTCGGGAAGCGAGTCGGCGACTACACCGCCGAGGTCATGGAGAACCAGCGCGCCACGGCGACGGCGCGGTCGTTGGGGCAGACCGAGAGCGAGATTCGGCGGGCGCTGGCGAAGCTCGACGAGGGAACCTACGGGCTGTGCGACACCTGCCGAGCTCCCATCGACGCCGAACGGCTCGCCGCGATCCCCACCGCGACCCACTGCGTGCCGTGCAAATCGAAAGCCAACGCCCGACGGCGCCGATGATGAGATGATGGACCGACCGTGAACTGCAACATTCGGCCAGGTGCTGCGGCAAGCCCCGGGATCGACGCACTGGCGTGCGCACGACGAATGGCGGCGCCGGCTCGCCATGCGCACGTGCATGGATTGCCGAACAGACCCGGTGCAACCCGCCCGCTACCGGGTCAATCCGGCCGACGCCCCTTCCACCACGGGCAGGCAGCCACGGCGCTCGCGACTGTGCTGCTGCTCCTCATCCTCTCCTTGACACTGGCCGCGTGCCGGACCGTCGAGGCCGGGGAGCGGTCGATCCTCTCCGAGCGGGCGGTCGAGGTCATTCGCCGCACGCCGACCTCGACGCCCAACATCGGCGCGACGATGACCGCCGAGGCCCGGGAGCGCGCTCGGCTGGCCGGTCTGACGGCGACGGTGGTTGCGCAGCAGGCGGCGGCGACGGCCGCCGGCGTCGAGACCATCGCGGCCCGGCGAACGGCGTTCTGGCTCGGCGAGACGGCCACCGTGCAGGCCGGCGGGACACCGCGGGCGTCCTTCTTCCGAACGCCGACGCCCACGGCGACGCTCGCGCCCGCCGTCCCGCCGACGCCCCTGCCCACGGCGGCGCGGCTGCCGGTGCAGTCGAGCTCACCGCAAACGAGCCTTCGGATTGTCCTCATCAGCTTCGGCGGACAGCTAGCCGTGGTGATGAACGACGGCCCCGATCCCATCGACCTTGCGGGTTGGACGCTGTCGAACCGGCAGAGCCGCACCTACCGATTCCCGACGGGATTCCGCCTCGCCCCCGGATCCCTCGTTACCATCCACGCCAATGTGGGCACCAACAGCCAGACCGATCTGTTCTGGGGACTGGACAACCGCCGGGCGCCCGGCATCGTCTGGGACGCCACCCACGACATCGGCGTGCTCCGCGACGCCGCAGGACGCGAGGTCCACCGGCTCAGCTATTAGTGGCGCATCAGGCAAATCACTGGCTGATCCTGGCGACTCCCGTCCGTCATGCTGAGCCACAGCGAAGCATCTCCCCGGCCTGAACGGGCAGCGTCCGGGAGACGCTTCGCTGCGGCTCAGCATGACAATGCACGCGCCGGCCAACCTCCAATGGATTTGCCG
>JACQGW010000036.1 GCA_016199325.1 Chloroflexota bacterium | reverse complement strand
CTCGCGTCATCGGCAGTTGTTCCACGGGTACTGCCTACACACGTTCTGTTCCATCACCATCCGTCGGGGCAAGCTCGCTCCCCATTATAGACGCTTCCCAGACGGCTGAATAGTTACGGCCGAACACTGGTTCCATCTGGTGCCCGGTCGTCTCATATCCCTGGAGCCAGCGCCGAACGGTAGCCGGGGTCGTCCTGGCGAGAGCAGCGGCTTGTGCAATAGTATACGCCTTCCCGGTACGGAACCGGTCGATGTCCGTCTCTCGGTTGTTCGGTCTCTGGCCGTTCATGGTGCTGCTCCCCACCTTTTCTCTGGGCGTGGCAGACCGTTTCGTGGTACGACAAACCGCCTTGCCGGTCCCCTGTTCAGCACCCCACTCGCAGGGTGATGGGGACGGCCGCCGGGACCGGCGCGGTGTACTCCGCGGCATTCTAGCATATCCCCCTCGCCTCGGCGTAGCACATTCGGACTATCCATATCGGCCTCCTGGAGCTGCTGAAAGGTATTGACAAGCGATCGTCCGCGTCAGGTACCCCCGCGTCTGTCGCAGATGACAGGCCACCTCGCACCTGCTAGGATGTCCGTCAACTGGTGAGATCGACGAGCGGATGGAGCATCGGTGGTTGCCCTCGCCGTCTTCCTCGCGCTTCTGGCGGCGCTGACGCACGCGACCTGGAACCTGCTGGTCAAAACTGGCGGCGACCGGGTAGCCCTGCTGTGGTGGAGCTTCCTGGCATCCTCGCTGTTTTACGCGCCAACCCTGGCGCTGCTGCCCAGGCCCTTCCCTGCTCCACTGTTGCCGATCCTCGTGCTGAGCGGTCTTGCACAGTGCGGCTATGCGATCTTCCTTGCGCGGGCCTACGCCCGCGGACCGTTCTCGCGCGTCTATCCCGTCGCTCGCGGCACCGGTCCGGTCCTGATCGCCCTGTGGGCATGGCTCTTCCTGGGTGAACGGCCGAGCCTCGCCGGCTGGCTTGGCCTAACGCTCATCCTGGCAGCCATCGGACTAATCGCGCTGCCCGGACTGCGCGACGGACAGCTCCCACGCGTCCCTTTCGGAGCAGCCCTCGGCGTCGGCTTCTTCATCTCGCTGTACTCGACGGTGGACAAGATCGGCGTCCAATTCATATCTGCGCCGGTCTACCTGACGCTCGAATACCTCGCGCTGACCCTGCTCCTGGCGCCCTACGCGTGGATCGCCCGGGGTCCGACCGTGATGGCGGAGCAGCTCCGTCGGCACTGGCGACCTGTGGCCGCGGTCGGGTTGTTGAGCGGGCTCACGTACTACCTGGTCCTTTCCGCCATGTCGCTGGGCCCGCTGACCTACGTCGGAACAGCCCGCGAGACCAGCGTCGTCTTCGCCACCATCCTGGGACGTGTGGTGCTGGGCGAGCGCGTGAAACCGCTGCACGTCGGCGCCGTGGGTCTCCTTGTTGCCGGCGTTGTCGTCCTCGCCGTTGGTGGGTGACCTCTCCTACGGCAACGAATCTCCAGCCCACCCCCGCGCTCGCTCAACCGCCCGCCCCCAGCCGGCGTAGAGCTGCTCCCGGTGCGGGTCCGCCATCTGCGGCTCGTAGCGGCGGTCGAGCAGCCAGCAGCGCGCCACGTCGGCCAGATCGGCCCAGTAGCCGACGGCCAGGCCCGCCAGGTAGGCGGCGCCCAGCGCGGTCGTCTCGGAGACGACCGGCTTCTCCAGCGGCACGCCCAGGATGTCCGACTGGAGCTGCATCAGCAGGCGGTTCACACTGCCGCCGCCGTCGACCCGCAGCGTCGCCAGCGGCAGCCCGGCGTCGGCCTGCATCGCGAGCAGGACGTCCCGCGTCTGGTAGGCGATGGCCTCCAGCGTGGCGCGAGCCAGGTGCGCGCGGGTGGTCCCGCGTGTCAGCCCGACGATCGCCCCGCGGGCGTACATGTCCCAGTAGGGCGCGCCGAGCCCGACGAAGGCGGGGACGAAGTAGACGCCGCCGGTATCGGCGACCTGGCCCGCCAGCGCCTCCACCTCGGCGGCCGTGCCGATCAGGCCGAGCCCATCCCGCAGCCACTGGACGGCCGCTCCAGTGATGAAGATACTCCCCTCCAGGGCGTACTCGACCCGATCGCCCAGGCCCCAGGCGACCGTCGTCAGAAGGCCCCGACTGGAGCGCACCGGACGCGCGCCGGTGTTCAGGAGCAGGAACGATCCCGTTCCGTAGGTGTTCTTCGCCATGCCGGGCCGGTGGCAGCCCTGGCCGAACAGCGCGGCCTGCTGGTCGCCGGCGATGCCGGCGATGGGGATGGCGGCACCGGCGAACAGGCCGGACCTGGTGCGGCCGTAGACGGCGCTGGAAGGGCGGACCCTCGGCAGCATCGCCGGAGGGACGTTCAGGAGGCGCAGGAGGTCCGGGTCCCACTGGAGCGTGTGGAGGTTGAAAAGCATCGTCCGGGAGGCGTTCGAGTAGTCGGTGACGTGGGCCGCGCCGCCGGTGAGCTGCCAGACCAGCCAGCTATCGACCGTCCCGAAGGCGAGGTCGCCGGCCTCGGCCCGGGCCTGGCCGTCGGGGATGTGGTCGAGGATCCAGCGGACCTTCGGCCCGGAGAAGTAGGCGTCGACGACGAGGCCGCTCCGCTCCCGGATCAGATCCTCGGCGCCGGCTCGCTTCAGATCCTCGCAGAGGTCCGCCGTCCGCCGGCACTGCCAGACGATGGCATTGTGTACCGGCTCGCCGGTGGCCCGATCCCAGACGACCGTCGTCTCCCGCTGGTTCGTGATGCCGATGGCCGCGACCTGGTCGGCGGCGACGCCGGCGGCGTCGAGCACCTCCCGAGCCGTCTGGAGGACCGACTGGAAGATCTCGGCCGGGTCGTGCTCCACCCAGCCCGGCCGGGGGTAGGTCTGCCGGATCTCCCGCTCGGCCGTCGCGACCGCCGCGCCGTCGTGGTTGAACAGGATCACGGCGCTGCCGGTGGTGCCCTGGTCCAGGGCCAGGACATACGAAGCCTTCACGATGTATCCTCCCAACGAGGTTCAAGGTTGGGGGACGGATACCCAATCTTCAGGCTCTCTGCGTCCTCCGCGCCTCTGCGGTTCGTTCTCTCCGGCCTCCCTGGTCAATCGAGCGAGCGATTCCGCCGGCGTCAGCTCCGGAATCTCCCGCGGGTGGTGCCCGGCGACGAGCCCGACGTCACGGAAGCCGGAGCCGGTCAGGACGGCGACGACCGTCTCGGCCGACCGGACCTGCCCACTGGCGCGGAGCTGTCGCAGCCCCGGCACGACGACGGCCGAGGATGCTTCGACGAAGACCCCCTCACGCCGGGCCAGCTCGGCCTGGCCGGCCAGCGCCTCTTCGTCGGCGACCGTTGCGACGCCGCCGCCGGATTGCCGGAGCGCCGCCAGCGCCGTCTCCCAGGCGGGTGGAACGGCGTGCTTGAGATTGGGCGTGACGGTCGGCTGGAAAGGGTCGATCCCGAGCGCCTCGATCTCCTCCTGGGTGGTGAGGCCTCGCTCCAGGGCGAGCGCCAGGGCATTGTACTTGACGTTCTGGACGCCGTACAACCGCGGTGGGGCGTCGATCCGGCCGAGTGCCAGCAGGTCCTGGAAGCCCCGCCAGATGCCGGCGAGGGTGCCACCACCGCCGATCGGCACGACGACGGCGTCCGGCGCCCGGCCGAGCTGCTCGGCGATCTCGTAGGCGATACTCTTGGGGCCTTCCGCCTGGAACGGGTTCAGGTCTCGGGCGGTCGAAAGCAGATACCAGCCGTGCTCCCGACGAGCCTGGAGCATGACGTCCATGATCTGCTCGAAGGAGCCACGGACGGCGATGACCTCGGCCCCGAGCAGCGCCATCGTCGCCAGTCGGTCCGGCGACGTGCCGGCCGGCACCAGGACGGCGAGGGCGATCCCGGCCCGAGCGGTATAGGCGGCAGCCGCGATGCCGGCGCTGCCGGTCGAAGCGATGATCGCCTTCGGGCATCCAAGCTCCTTCGCCTTGCTGATGGAAACGGCGAGCGATCGGTCTTTCATCGAGCCGGTCGGGTTCCGCGTCTCATCTTTCCAGAACGTCGAAAGACCCGTGCTCAGTCTGGCCGGGATGAGCGGGGTGTTGCCCTCGCCGAGGCTGACGATGGCGCGGCGGTCGGCGACCGGCAGGAGGTCGGCGTGCTGCCAGAGCCCCGGCAGGTCGGTTCGTGGGCGGTAGGCAGCGTAGTCGTAGACAAAGGCGACCGGTTCGCCGCAGGTGGGGCAGTAGCCGGGCTGCGCCGGACGATTGTCGAGCGGGCCGCAGCCGTCACAGCGTTCGATCATTTGGAATATCCTCGCTTCTCCATGCGTGCGCGATAGGCAGCCTCCTCGGCGCGGCGTCGGGCTTCGTCCCATCCGAGGAGTTGGGCCATCTCGGCGGCGACGGCGCCCAGGCTCTCGACGCCCTGGCCGGGGGAGAAACCCAGGCGGCTGCGCCGGAGGAGGAAGTCCTCGGCAGTCAGCGCCATCTCCGCCGCCACGGCGTGATGCACCTGAGCCATGATGTCCGGGGCGCCGGCGTTGATCGGCCGTGCCAACCGGGGCTCCTGCGCGGCCAGCGCCAGCACGTCCATCGCCCGGGAGCCGTAGATCTCCGCCAGGGCTCGGCACTGGCCCTCGTCCAACCCGATGCCGGCGCCCACCCGCGTCACCTCTTGCGCGCAGGCAGCCGGGTCGGCAAAGCGAGCGCCCGGCAACGGCTCGCGGTCGGTTGGCGCGGGCGGCCGAGCTTCGCCCAGCCGCCGGCAGACCCGATCGACGGCCTCCCGGGCGATGTCCCGGTAGGCCGTGATCTTGCCCCCGGCCACCGAAATGAGGCCAACAGGGCCGCCCCGCTCGGCGTGGTCGACCAGCGTGTGCTTGCGAGAGACGGCGGATTCGCGCACGCCCTCCACCCGCACCAGCGCGCGGACGCCGGCCATGGTGGCGTAGACCTCGTCCCAGGGGCCATCGGGGAGGGCGCGCCGGGTCTCCTCGACCAGGTAATGCACGTCCTCGACGGTTGCCGCGGCGCCGTCGGGGTCGCCGTCGAAGTCGGTGTCCGTCGTCCCGACCAGCGAGAGGCCGTTCCACGGCACGACGAAGAACAGCCGGCCATCCGACTGGGCGAACAGCACCAGCGCGTGCCGGGTCGCGATCGGCGTCACCAGGTGGATTCCTTTGGTCCGCCGGAGCAGCGGGCGGCGGCTGCCGGGGAGCAGAGCCAGCGTCTCGTCGAGCCACGGCCCCGTCGCGTTGACGACGGCACGCGCCCGGACTCGGGCGGTCTCCCCGGTCAAGACGTCGGCCACCTCCAGGCCGGCGATGGCGCCATCCTGGCGAAGGTAGCCTTCGGCGCGGGCGTAGTTGGCGGCGCAGGCGCCATGCTCCTGAGCGGAGAGCACGTTCTCCAGGCAGAGGCGCTCGACGAACGCCACCTGCGCGTCATAGTAGAGAAAGGCGCCTTCGAGGCCATCGGCGGGAAGGATCGGCTCCAGCGCCAGGGCCTCCCGGGCCGAGAGCCACCGGTGCCCCGGCAGGCTCCTGTCGTAAGAGAGGAGATCGTACAGCACCATGCCGATCCGGAGCTTCAGGCGATAGGCGGCGCCGCGGCGATAGATGGGGATGAGGAAGGGCAGCGGGCGCACGAGGTGAGGGGCGATGCGGAGCAGGATCTCCCGCTCCTGAAGGTCCTGCCGGACCAGCCCGAAGTCGAGCATCTCCAGGTAGCGCAGCCCGCCGTGGATAAGGCGGGTAGACGCGGCGCTGGTACCGTGGCCGAAGTCGCCCATCTCGACCAGGGCAACCCACAGGCCCCGCATCGCCGCATCCCGCGCGATCCCGGCCCCGATGATCCCGCCGCCGACGACGGCCAGGTCGAACTCACACGCGAACAGCTTGCCAAGTCGCCCCACGTTCCACTCCGATGGCGAGGCCCAGCCTGCCGGCGACCAGGCCATTCTAGCACAAACTTGACACTGCCGGCAGGCCGGCCTATAATCGCGCCAATTTGAGCGTCTCCGACTATCAGATAACCATCTTGCATTACTCGCATGGTTTACCGCCACGAGCGATGCCGTGGGGACCGATCCAGGAGGAGGGGCCATGTCCGGAGAGAGGAGAGCACGGCATGACAGAAGGCGTTGACAGACTGTCCATCAAAGGCAAAGCGCCCAGGCCGGAGAAGCGCGTTCCGCTGGTCGTGATCGGAGCCGGCATCGCCGGCACTGCCGCCGCCATCGAGGCCGCCCGAGCTGGGGTCGAGGTCATGCTCGTCGACGAGAACCCCGTCGGCATGAGCATGATGGGCCTGGAGGTGCCCCTCCACTACGGCGGGCGGATGCAGCCCACCGTCCAGAACAAGGCGACGATGCTGGAGCGGGTGCTCCAATCCAATCCGGCGCTCACCGAGGCGTACGACGCCGGGGTCGACGTGCAGTTGGGCACCTACGTCTGGGGCGCCTTCCGGAACACCCGGAACGTCCGCGAGCTCGAAGGATCGATGGTCGGCCTGGCCGACGAGGAGCGATCCTGGCTCGTCGGCTACAACACGCTGGTCGTCGCCGCCGGCGCCAGGGACCTGGGCATGGGCTTCTCGGGCTGGGGCAAGGCCGGGGTCATGGGGGCCAACGGCGCCCATTCGCTCCTGACGCGGTATCGGGCGCTGTCGTCCCAGCGGATGGTGGTCCTGGGCTCCGGGAACGTCGGCCTGCGAACGGCGGCGCTGGCGCTGGAGCGCGGCGTCGAGGTCGCCGGCGTCGTCGAGGTCTCGCCCCAGGTGCGCGGCGACGACGCGCTGCGATCCCAGTTGGAGAGCAGGGGGGTCCCGTTCTATACGGCCCATACCGTCAAGGAGGCGAAGGGCAGCGCCGACGAGGTCCGGTCCATCGTGATTGTGGAGGTCGGCGGCGACCTGAAGCCCATCGCCGGCAGCGAGAAGGAGATCGCCTGCGATACCGTCTGCCTGGCCATCGGCCTTGTGCCCGTCGTCGAGCTGCTCGACCTGCTGGAGTGCCGCCTGCCGTTCCGCTCCGGGCTCGGCGGGTTCGTGCCGGAGATCGATGAGTGGATGCAGACCACCGCCCCCGGCGTCTTTGTGGCCGGCGACTGCGCCGGGTTCCACGACGGCATGATCGCCAATTCGGACATCGCCCGGGACCAGGGCCGGCTGGCCGGGATCGCGGCCGCCGAGTCGCTAGGCGCCGTCGCGTCGGGTCGCGCCGGCACGCTGCGGGCGCAGCTCCAGCACCTGAACGGCGCCGGCTCCAGTGGGGTTCACACCCACTGGGCGACCTGGCTCCACTCCATCGTGGACGTCAGCGGCTACGAAGCACACACGTGCCAGTGCGAGGAGGTGACCCGGCGAGAGGTGGCCGACGTCCAGCCGCCGCGGTACCTTCACTGGTCGTCACAGGAGATGAGCGCCCGGAGCCTGAAGACCCTGGCGAAGGACGGACCGATCAACCAGGACCAGATCAAGCGGCTGACGCGGGCGGGCATGGGCCACTGCCAGGGCCGGCGATGCCGCGAGCAGATCGCTCTGCTCCTGGCCGACGAGGCGGGGACGGACGTCTCCCAGATCCCGATGCCGAGCTACCGGGCTCCGGTGCGCCCGCTGCCGCTCTACGTGATGTGGCCCGACGACGAGCCGGAGGAGATGCGCGAGAACTGGACCGGCTGGTTCGGCATTCGGTCCGCCATGCGAGGCCGGATGGCCGGCCTTGGCGGGCTGCTGAGCACCCGGGTCGGCGGGATTCCCAAGCCCGTCCCGGCGAAGCAGGGATCGGGCTCCACGCCGGCAGGGCAGCAGTGACCAGTACGTCGCAGGCCGGTCCACACTCCGCAGTGGGATCGAGCAGAGAATTCATCTACCTTGGAGGGAGGTCAGACATATGGCACACGTAGCCGGTGCTTCGGTTGTGGTCATTGGCGGTGGAGTCACCGGACTGAGCTCCGCGTGGTGGCTGGCGCAGGCGGGCGTCGACGTCATCCTCCTCGAGAAGGGGATCGTCGGCTGGGAGGCCTCCGGCCGCAACGGGGGCGGCTGCACCCACATCTACAGCCCACTGGGGGATGAGGAGCAGCGGCTCTGGCCCCACATGGACGAGCTGCTGGGCTACCCGACCGAGTGGCAGCCCAACCGGATCGGCGTGTTCCTCAACGAGGAACAGCTCCAGATGTCCCGCCGGATGGCGGAGCTCAACGAGGAGCGGGGCTTTCACACCGAGTTCCTTGATCAGAAGCAGCTCAAGGACCTCGTGCCGATCGTCGGCGACAACGCGCTCGGCGGCACCTTCAGCCACTTCGGCGGCCATGCCAATCCCCACCGGACCTCCCAGGCCTACGCGTGGGCGCTCCAGGACCGGGGCGGCCGGATCTACCAGCACACGATGGCCACCGGCATCAAGACGGCCGGCGGGCGGGTCGTCGAGGTCGAGACCAACCGCGGCACGTTCGGCGCCGACTTCGTCGTCGACGCCGCCGGCCCGCAGACCGGGATGATCGCGGGGATGGTCGGCGCCTATCTGCCGCTCGCCCACGGCCGCGTCGAGATCGTCGTGACTGCGCCGCTGCCGCTGATGTATCGCGGCGGCGTTGCCGGCAACGGGATGTACGGCCGGCAGACCCATCGGGGCAATCTGCACTACGGCGGCGGTCCCCACGAGTGGATCGAGTGGAACGAGCTGAGGACGCCGGAGAAGCAGACGACGCCGCTGATCCGGAACCTGGCTCGCCGCCTGGCCGAGCTCTTCCCGGGCGCCGCCCACGTGCCGCTGCTGCGGAGCTGGGGCGGGGTCGTCGAGCAGACCCCGGACGGGAGCCCCGTCATCGACCGGCTGGACCACCCGAACAACTTCGTCATCGCGACCATGTCGAGCGTGGGCTTCGGCCTGTCGCCGGCCACCGGGAAGGCGGTCAGCGAGCTCGTCCTGCACGGCAAGTGCCTCTTCACCGATCTGAGCGAGCTGAAGCTGAGCCGCTTCGCCAACACGCCGGCGGATTGGCGCGAGCGCCAGGGCTGGACCCCCGCCCCCGAGCGCACGCTCTCCCTCATGAGCCCCCGCCCGGCCATCCTGGCCGGCGCCGCAGGCTCCTAGCGATACACGGGTTCGAGGTTCAAGGTTGGAGAACAACCGCTGAACCTTGAACCTCGTATTCCTTGCACGACCGCGGAAGCGCACTCACGTGCGCACTACGAACGGGGGCGCTGGTTCGTAGTGCGCACGTGAGTGCGCCGTTCCCCAACGCTCTTCACGGCAGGTGCAGAAGGAAGGTGCAGCCATGGGAACGACCGCAATCCCGCTCGCGAAGGAAACTGATCGCGTCCCATCCACGACGGTTCCGCTGGACCGAGCGCAAGAAGCGCGCTTCCAGCGCCTCATGGAGACCATCATCATGGTCGATCTCCATGAGCACCCCATGGTCCTGGCTGAGCGTGCGGACGACTTCGCCGCGTACTTCCGCGGCAATGATTGGCGCTGGGGCTACAACGCAACGCGGCACGGCGGCTGGACGGCGGTCTGCACCGCCAATGGCCTCTCGTGTCTGGCGAAGAGCCCCGACCCGTCCTTCGGCCGGTTTGCCGATCTCGTCGACGAGGTCGGCCAGATGCTGGCGGATCTGGCCCGGCAGGACGAGAGCGTCGTCACGATCGGCCGCGCCGCCGACATCGTCAACGCCAAACAGCGCGGCCAGATCGGCTTTCTGCCGACGGTCGAGCACCTGGCCATCGACAACGACCTGCACCGCATCGAGGTCCTCTCCGGCCTTGGCGTTCGGCTCGGCGGCCTGACGTACGCCCGCCGCAACTACATCGGCGACGGCCAGAACGAGCGAAACGACGGCGGCCTCAGCGAGTTCGGCGTCGAGGTCGTCCGCCGGATGAACGATCTCGGAATGGCCGTCGACATCTCCCACGCCAGCTTCCGGACGGCCATGGACGCCATCGAGTACTCACAGGTGCCGATCACCTTCAGCCACAACGCCGCCTACACGATCCGGCCGACGCGGCGAACCCGGAAAGACGAGGAGCTCCTGGCCTGCGCCAGGAAAGGCGGCCTCATCGCCATCACGGCCGTCCCCAACGCGCTGAGCGATGCGCCCGACCAGGACATCAACTGCGTCCTCGACCACTACGACTACATGGTGAAGCTCGTCGGCGCCGACCACGTCGCCATCGGCACCGACACGCTCATCGGGGACCACATCGGCCTCCACATGAAGCTGTTGGGGCGCACACAGAGGCCGCCGGCGCCCTACCTCAACGGGCTGGAGTCGCCGGCCGACGGGAAGAACATCATCCAGGGGCTCATCGCCCGCGGCTACTCCGACGGAGACATCAAGAAGATCGCCGGGCAGAACGCCATCGATTTCCTGCGCCGGGTGATTGGCTGAGAGGAGCTCGTAGGAGCTCGTAGGAACTCGTGGGGTGGGGACTCCGTCATGAGTCCCCTGAAAAAGGCCGGATCGCGCGTATCCGACTGGCGGAAACACTCGTG
>JACQGW010000035.1 GCA_016199325.1 Chloroflexota bacterium | reverse complement strand
GCACGATTCCGTAGCGCGGGGGCCCCCGCGCTACGTTCAGTTCTCAGCGCAGTGGTCAATAGAGCGGCTCGCAGGGGGATCACACAGGCCGACTCACTGTATTCTTGGCGTCTTCCTTGGCGATCCTGGCGTCTTGGCAGTTCACCCTCTCTCGGAGCCACTCGATATGACGTCCCAGTGCAGCCGCAGCCGGTCGTACGTCGCCTCGAGGGTTTCCGGCAGGACCTTCGTCTCGCCGACGACCGGCATGAAGTTCGTGTCGCCTTCCCAGCGGGGGACCACGTGGAGGTGCAGGTGGTCGGCGATGCCGGCGCCGGCGACGCGCCCCAGGTTCATGCCCAGGTTGAACCCGTGCGGGTTCATCGTTCGCCGGAGCACGGCAGTCGCCCGCTCGGTCAGCTCCATCAGCTCGGCGCGCGTCGGCGCGTCGAGCTCGCCGAGGTCGGCCGCGTGCTGATACGGCGCGACCATCAGGTGGCCGGGGTTATACGGGTACAGGTTCATCAGCACGTAGGCCCGCGGCCCCCGAAAGAGCACGAGGTTCTCCCGATCGTGCTCCCCCCGCGGCTTCTCGCACAGCACACACCCCAACTTCGGCGTTCCAACAATGTAAGCCATCCGCCAGGGTGTCCAGAGAATCTCTTTCATGCGCCCTTTTCAATCCTCAGTAGCATCAAGCCGGCCAAGCACCACATCCTGGCTTCCGACGGACAGGAAGAACTGGGCTGTGTCGCCGGCTCAATCCTACTGCAATCCGCTCTAGAACAGCCCGACCACCCGGCCGTGCTCGTCGATGTCGACGTTCTCGCCGGCCGGATGGGTGGGCAGGCCGGGCATCGTCCGCATGTCGCCGAGCAGCGGATACAGGAAGCCGGCGCCCGCCGAGAGGCGCACGTCCCGAATCGGCACGACGAAGCCGGTCGGTCGGCCCTTCAGGGCCGGATCGTGCGACAGCGAGAGGTGCGTCTTCGCCATGCAGATCGGCAGATCGTTGTAGCCCAGCTCGGTGAAGAGCTTGATCGCGCGCTCGGCGGGTGGCTGGAAGGTCACGTCGCTGGCGCCGTACACCTGGGTCGCGATGGTCCGGATCTTCTCCTTGATCGGGATGTCGAGCGGGTAGAGGAACCGGAAGCCATTCGGCTTTTCAGTGGCCTTGGCCACGGCCCGCGCCAGATCGACGGCACCTTCGCCGCCCTTTGCCCAGTGCTCACAGACGACGGCGTCGGCGGCGCCGGCATCGAGGGCGATCTCCCGGACCAGCCGGACCTCGGCATCGGTGTCGGTGTAGAACCGGTTGATGGCGACGACGGCCGGCAGGCCCATCAAGCGGACGTTCTCGATGTGCTTGGCCAGGTTGCCGGCGCCTTCACGCAGCGAAACGAGATCCTCGGCGACGAGCGCCTGCGGCAGCGGCTTGCCGGCAACGATCCGGAACCGGCCGCTGTGGCTCTTGAGCGCGCGCACCGTGCAGACGACGACCGCCGCGCTGGGCATCAGACCACTGGCCCGGCATTTGATGTTGACGAACTTCTCGAACCCGAGGTCGGCCCCAAAGCCCGACTCGGTCACCGCGAAGTCGGCGACCTTCGTCGCCACCTGGTCGGCGACGATGGACGAGTTGCCGTGGGCGATGTTGCCGAACGGGCCGGCGTGGACCATGGCCGGCGAGTTCTCCAGTGTCTGGAGCAGGTTCGGCTTGATGGCGTCCCGGAGCAGCACGGTCATGGCGCCGGCAACCTTCAGGTCTTCGGCGGTGATGGCTTTGCCCTGCTTGCTCGTGCCGATGACGATCCGGCCCAGTCGCCTGCGCAGGTCTTGCAGACCCGTCGCCAGCGCCAGGATGGCCATGACCTCCGAGGCCACCGCGATGTCGAAGCCGGTCTGCCGCGGCACGCCGTCGTCCTTGCTGCCCAGGCCGATGACGATGTTGCGCAGCGCCCGGTCGCTGACGTCGACGACTCGGCGGAAGAGGATGTTATGAGGCTCGATGCCGAGCTCGTTCCCGTGGAGGATGTGGTTGTCGATGAAGGCGGCCAGCAGGTTGTGCGCCAGACTGACGGCGTGAACGTCGCCGGTCAGGTGCAGGTTGAAGTCCTCCATCGGGACGATCTGGGCGTAGCCGCCGCCGGCCGCGCCGCCCTTGATGCCGAAGACCGGGCCGAGCGACGGCTGGCGGATGGCGATGATCGACTTCAGCCCGATCTTCGCCAGCCCCATGCCGAGGCCGACGGTCGTCGTCGTCTTCCCTTCGCCCAGGGGTGTCGGCGTGATGGCGGTGACGACGACATATTTGCCGGTTGGCCGGTCGGCGAGCCGATCGCGGATCTCGAGGGGGATCTTCGCCTTGTATTTCCCGTAGAGCTCGATGTCGTCCTCGGAGAATCCGAGTCCGGCGGCGATCTCCTTGATCGGCTTGAGGTGCGCTGCCTGGGCGATCGCGATGTCGCTGGGTACGGCGGTGGTCGTCATAGCCTCCTAGTTCCTCTTTCCTGCGATTTTGGCTGCGTCGAGCGCGCGTGCAGCTTCAAGGGTGCTGCGCATGAGCATCATGTTGGTCATCGGTCCGGTGCCGCCGGGGACCGGTGTGATCCGGGCCGCCACCTCGGCCACCGGCCCGAAGGCGACGTCGCCGACGATCCCGCCTTCGATGGGGTTGATCCCGAAGTCGACCACGGCGGCGCCCGGCTTGACCATCTCGGCCGTGATCGTGCCGGCCCGGCCGATCGCCGCGACCAGAATATCCGCCTGGCGGGTGACCTCGGCCAGGTTCTTCGTCCGACTGTGGCAGACCGTCACCGTCGCGTCGCTCAGGATCAGGAGCTGGAGCATCGGCCGGCCGACGACGTTGCTCCGGCCGACGACGACGGCGCGGGCGCCGGCGAGCGGCACGCCGTACCGTTTCAGTAGCTCCAGTCCGCCCAGCGGCGTGCTCGGCACGAAGCGCGGCCGGCCGAGCGCCAGCAGCCCGGCGTTCGTCGGGGAGATGCCGTCGACGTCCTTGCGCGGGTCGATAGTCTGGATGACGGTCTCCTGGCTGAGCTGGGCCGGCAGCGGCATGAAGACGAGGATGCCGTGGACGGTAGGGTCGTCGCTCAGATCCCGCA
Source organism: Chloroflexota bacterium (assembly GCA_016199325.1). The sequence goes on along the minus strand of JACQGW010000035.1, from coordinate 1,989 downwards.
GCGTCCGCTCGAAGTGGGCGGGTGGGACGTCGCCGGGCAGCAGCACCGGCCGGCTCTCGATGCCGACGTCCCGGCACGACGAGAGGATCCGCTTCAGGTAGACCTGCGAGGCTGGGTCCTCGCCGGCCAGGACGACCGAGAGACACGGCGCGGCGCCGGCCCCGGCGACGTGCTGCCGGACGGCCTCGGCGATCTCGACCTTCAGGTCCCTGGCGATGGCGCGTCCGTCGAGGAGCTTTGCCGTCATAGCCGGCTCTTGACCTCCTCGACAACGCGGTCCTTCAGCGCCTCGGTTCCCGCCATCAGCGCTTCGAGCCGCCGGCGGACCTGATCGACGTAGCCGGCGTCCTTGAGCATCCCCAGGTTGATCAGCACGTTCAGCGAGCCGGTGTGGAGCGCCGCCTCGGCCAGGAGGGCCGCCGCCCCGGCGTCGCTGACCGCGTTCACGTTGCCCTTTTCCGTCGCCAGCGGCGTGAGCTTGAGCACCTCGGCGCAGGCTTCGACGATCGCCAGCGGTGCTTCCGTCGCCTGTCTGAGCGCCGCCTGGAGCTCTTCGGTCCGAGCAGCCTTCTCCTGATCGGTGCCGCGCGGCAGCTTCATCGCCGCCGCCACCCGGTTGTAGGCGGCGACGTCGGCCTCCATCAGCTCCAGCAGCCGTCTCCGCAGCACTGTCGAGCGGGCGATCAGGTCGCGCATCTCGGCGTCGACGGCCGCGTACCGCTCGCGGCCGGCCGTCAGATTCCCGACCATGCTGAGCAGCGCAGCCCCCATGGCGCCGGCCACCGCGGCGGCGCTGCCGCCGCCCGGCGTCGGCGTTCCCGATGCCAGCTCCTCCATGAACTGGCTCAGCGTGTGGTTTTCGAACACTGCAACCTCCAACCCCAGAGTGCCGCCAGGCCCAGGCCGAACGCGAGGAAGATGATCAGCCCGCCCTCCGGCCCAAAACGACCGCCGGTCACAACCTCCGGTCCCGTCTGCTCCGCGACGATCAGCCGCGGTGTTAGCAGGCCGCTGACCGGGAACCCGTAGACGAGGCCCTCGGCGGTGTTCCAACTGAAGTGCAGCCCGATGGGCAGCCAGAGCGACCGGCCGGCGTAGTACGCCGCGGCGAAGAGCACGCCGGCCCCGAAGAGCAGCGCCAGCGCCGCCGGGCCTGCGCCCGGGTTCAGGCCGTGCAGGACGGCAAAGAGCGCCGACGAGACGGCCACCGCCACGCCACGGCCCCATTGCTCGGTGAGGTGCGGGAGAATGTAGCCGCGATGGACGATCTCCTCGGTCGCGGCGCCTGCCGCAAAACCCACCAGCATGCCGACAAACGCCGGCCAGAACGCCGCCGGGTCGGCCGATAGCAGATCGTGCACCCGCAACCAGTCGGCGGCCAGCTCCACCAGAAAAATGGCCGTCATCAGCGCCACGCCCAGCGCCGCGCCGAAAGCGAGGGCCACCGGCCCACGCTCCCCCCAGGCGAGCCCGATGCTCGCCAGCGGACGCCGGTCGAGCCAGCGCAGGACGAGCCAGGTCACGAGCAGCGTCACGCCCAGCCCGGCCAGATTGCTCAGCAGGAAGTACCGCCACTCCTGGCTCAGATCGAGCGCCGCGAGGCCGCGCAACGTCGAGAGGCCGGTCGCCAGCGCCACCACGGTCGCGCCAATACCGGCGGCCAGGAAGGCGACGAGCCAGACACCCAGGTACACGGCGGCCCGCAGCGAGGGCTGAAGCTGCGATCGGGTGGGAGGCAGGTGCTCACCCGCCATTTGTGCGATTTCTCACGGCTCGGCCATTATACCACACGGTAGGGCAAGTGGAATAGCGAGTGCGTGCGAACCGCCACAAACGGGGGTCGGGGTCGGGGGTCGGGGGAGTGACAGGGTGTAACGGGCATGGCATACTCTCGCCATGCCACGCCGATGCTGGGTCATTCTGCTGATGATCTTCTTCGTGGCGGCCTGCGCCGGGCCGGCCCTCACGCCCGGCCCCTCTCCCGCGTGG
>JACQGW010000001.1 GCA_016199325.1 Chloroflexota bacterium | reverse complement strand
GGCTCGGAATGACAGACGGTGGTCCTTCGCACGGATGGGGGCTGGCTCAAGAGTTGGACTCCATGCGCCTTGCCGTGCGCCCCCACTCGTTTTGGCCCCATTGGAGTCTGCATTGGAGGAGACCCGGTCTCCACGTTCTCCTCTGCGTCCTCTGCGCCTCTGCGGTTTCGACAGAAGCTCCGCCCCCTGATCTTCGCGTCCTTGGCGTCTTGGCGGTTCGTTTCGTTCCTTCTGCCCGCAGGACGCGCGAGGCTCAGGCGACGGCGGGGGCCGCCGACGCCTGGTGGAGGCGGGCGTAGTGGCCGCCGCGGCGGAGCAGTTGGTGGTGGGTGCCCTCTTCGACGATGCGGCCGGCTTCGAGGACGACGATCCGGTCGGCGTTGCGAATCGTCGACAGGCGGTGCGCGATGACGATGGCCGTTCGCCCGCGCATCAGGAGCTTGATCGCCTCCTGGATCTTCGCCTCGGTCTCGGTGTCGACGTTGGCCGTCGCCTCGTCCAGGATGAGGATGCGGGGATCGGCCAGCAGCGCCCGGGCGAAGGAGAGGAGCTGGCGCTGGCCGGCCGAGAGGTTGACGCCCCGCTCCGCCAGCATCGTCGCGTAGCCGGCCGGCTGCGCGGCGATGTAGTCGTGGAGGCCCACCGCCCGGCAGGCCGCTTCGAGCTCGGCCGCGGCCGCCTGCGGACGGGCGAAGCGCAGGTTCTCGGCCACGGTGCCGGAGAAGAGGAACGGGTCCTGGAGGACGATGCCGATCTGGCGTCGCAGCGAAGCCTGGGTCACCCGGTCCACCGGGTGGCCGTCCACCAGGATCGCCCCGTCCGTCACGTCGTAGAAGCGGCAGGCGAGGCTGATGACCGAGGTCTTCCCGGCGCCGGTCGGCCCGACGATGGCGACGTGCTCGCCGGGCCGAATCGCCAGGTTGATGTCGTACAGCACCTGCCGCTCCGGAATGTAGCCGAACTGGACGTTCCGGAACTCGATCCGGCCACTCAAACGCGGCAGCTCGCCGGCGTCCGGCGCGTCGGCCACCTGAACCGGCGTGTCCAGCAGCGCGAAGATGCGCTCTGAGGCGGCCATCGCCGTCTGGAGCTGGTTGTACCGGTTGGAGAGGTCGCGGATCGGCTCGAAGAAGCGGGCGACGTAGGCGAGGAACGCCACGAGCACGCCCAGCGGCAGCTCCCCGCTGATGACGAGGTAGCCGCCGTAGCCCAGTAGGAGCGCGTTGGCGACGGCGCCGATGCCGTCCATCGTCGGCGCGAACCCGGCGACGACCCGAGTGGCGTGCATGATGGCGTCGCGGAAGTTACCGTTCAGTTGGGCGAAGTTCCCGCGGTTGACGACCTCGCGGCAGTATGCCTGCGTCACCCGGACGCCGGCGATGTTTTCGGCGAGCGCGCCGTGGACGATCGACTGGCGGCGCCGCCACTCCCGGTAGCGCTCGCGGATGATGCTCCGCAGGACGTGGGTGATCACGCCGATAATCGGCAGCACCGCGAAGCTCAGCAGCGAGAGCTTCAGGTGGAGCGAGAGCAGCGTCACGATGATCCCGGCCAGGATCAAGACGTCGCCGGCCGTCAGGATCAGGGAGTTGCTCAGCAGGTTGCTGATGGCGACGAGGTCGCCGGTCATGATCGACATCAGCCGGCCGACCTTGTAGCGGTCGTAGAACGAGAGGGAGAGCACCTGGAGGTGGAGGAAGATGCGCAGGCGCAGGGTTCGCAGGATCTCCTGAGCCGAGCGGCTGAGCAGGTAGTTGTAGATCGAGGCCGATCCCGCCTGGGCGGCGGCGGCGGCGAAAAAGAGCAGGGCGAAAGTGCGCAGGGCGCCGACGTCGCCAAGCGCCAGCGCGTTGTCGATGACGAGCTTCTGGATGAACGGGCCGGCCAGCGTCGCCGCCGTCCAGGCCGTCATCGCGACGGCCGTGGCGACGAGGAGCCGGCGAAACGGCGCCGCGAAGCCGAGGAGACGCCGCATCATCCGGTGGTCATAGGCACGACCGGTGATGGTGTCGTCTTCGACGCTGATGGCGAGCACGTCACGTTTCCCTTTGCCGTCGCCGACGGTCGGCAACAGGGGAGCTGCTTCAGAAAGGAGCGCCGAGTCCTCCATCGTCCAGAGCGCCTGACCGACGCCGTCGACCTCGACGCCGCGGGCGTCGTCCGCCGCCTCGATCCGATCGTCGCCGAAGACGTCCTCGTCCTGGGCCGCCTGCTGCGCCCAGAGGCGCCCGTAGAGCCCACCGCCGGCCAGCAGCTCGTCGTGGCGCCCCCGTTCGACGACGGCGCCGTTTTCGAGCACCAGAATCTGGTCGGCCGGGCAGACGGCGGCCAGGCGCTGGGCGATGACGATGGTGGTGCGCCCTTGCCGGCGCCGGCTGATTCGCCGCCAGACCTCCAGCGCCGTCGCCGGATCGAGCGCCGACGTCGTGTCGTCGAGAACGAGGATGCTGGGGTCGATCAGGAGTGCGCGCGCCAGCGCCAGCCGCTGGCGCTGGCCGCCGGAGAGCGTGATGCCGCGCTCGCC
>JACQGW010000052.1 GCA_016199325.1 Chloroflexota bacterium | reverse complement strand
TGCGCACGTGAGTGCGCCGTTCCCCGGCGTCTCCCAGATCAGTCCGCAGAACTTCTTGACGCCGGGCCCGAGACTCCGCAGCCAGTGGCCTGCCGCTGGCGGGCGGTCGGGCCAGTGGTCCCTGAATCGCGCGTGGGCAGTTGACGTCTGTGTGCATCGCCAGTAAACTCGACGCGTGGCCTTCGCGCGCAACATCATACGACCTGACGGCCCAGATCGTCCAGGAGGAGCACGCCATGTCCCAGGCAGCAGCCATCCGACGATTCACCCGCGACCACGTCACCTATCGGTTCGATCCGCAGGCGAAGCCGGTGCATGAGATCCACTCCGGCGAGACGGTCCTCGTCGAGACGCTGGACGCGGCAAGCGGCCGGCTTCAGCGCCAGGAGGACCTCCTGCCCTACCTGGCCTGGCGGGGCGCCGACCGGACGAATCCGGCGACCGGCCCCTTCCGCGTCGTCGGCGCTGAGCCGGGCGACGAGCTCGCCGTCCACATCCTGGAGATCCGCCTGGCAGACCTCGGCTGGACGCGGCTGACGAAGGGCATCGGCACGATGAAGGACGAGATCGAAGATCATCTCCTCTCCTTCGTCCGGGTCGAGGGGAATGACCTCGTGTTCGACTTCGGCGTTCGCCTGCCAGCGCGGCCGATGGTCGGCGTCATCGGCACGGCGCTGGCCGACCGCTCGATCCCGACGATCCAGCCGGGGCCGCACGGCGGCAACCTGGACTTCAACGACGTGGCGGTCGGAACAGTGGCCCATCTGCCGGTCTGGGTGCCGGGCGCCAACTTCGCCATCGGCGACCTCCACGCGGTCATGGGCGACGGCGAGGTGAGCGGGGCGGCCGTCGAGATCTCCGGCGAGCTGACGGTCCGGATCGACCTCCTCAAGGGCACAGGGCTGCGCCGCCCCTGGTTCGAGACCCCCGATCACTGGCTGACCTACGCCTGCGCGCCGAAGCTTGAGGACGCCGTTCGTGAGAGCGTCGGCCACCTGGCGACGCTGCTCGCCGACCGACTCGCCATCACCCGCGCCCAGGCGTACATCCTGATCACGGCCCGCGGCGACGTCCGCATCGGCCAGGCGGCCGACTGCGGCATCGACGCCACGGTGCGCGCGCTGTTCCCGAAGACGGAGCGCCGGGAGGGATAGACGATGATCCTGTCAGACCGCGACATCCGCCTTGCCCTGGCCGAGGGGCGCATCCGCATCGACCCGACGCCGGACCTTGCGACCCAGCTCGGCTCCTGCTCGATTGATCTGCGGCTTGGGAACACCTTCCGGGTGTTCGAGCACAGCCGCTTCCCTTACATCGACCTCCGCCAGCCGGAGGCCATCGCCGAGTTCATGCGGCAGATCGACGTTCCGGCAGGCGACCCGTTCGTCATGCAGCCCGGCGGTTTCGCGCTAGCGACGACCGTCGAGTGGCTCGAGCTGGCCGACGACCTGGTTGCCCGCCTGGAGGGACGCAGCAGCCTCGGCCGGCTCGGCATCATCGTCCACGGCACCGCCAGCGTCTTCGACCCCGGCTGGGTCGGCCATCCCACCATCGAGCTGGGGAACTTCGGCGTCATGCCGGTCGCGCTCTACCCCGGGATGCGGATCTGCTCGTTCACCTTCGAGCAGCTCTCCTCGCCCGCAGAGGTGCCGTACTGGAAGAAGCGGGGCAACAAGTACGCCGGCCAGCGCGGGCCGGAGGCGAGCAAGCTGGCAGACGAGTTCAGGGCCTAGCGGTTTGTCGGGGCTGAACCGCCAGGTTCGTAGTAGGCGCTTCAGCGCCCGGTCCCCGGATGCCCGAGGACCGGGCGCTGAAGCGCCTACTACGAACCATCACATCACGCCTGACGGACCACTAACCGCCCTCGCGCCCGATCCAGGTCGACCCGTCGGTCCAGATCTCTTTCTTCCAGATCGGCGTGTGCTCCTTGATGCGGTCGATGGCGTACTCGCAGGCGCGAAACGCCTCTTTCCGGTGGGGCGAGGCGACGGCGATGGCGACCGCCGTCTCGCCGATGGCCAGCCGGCCGATCCGATGGGCTATGGCGGCGCGGTCGACCCGGTATCGCTCCCGGATCTCCAGGCAGATCTGCCGGAGCGAGCGCTCGGCCATGGCCGGGTACGCCTCGTATTCGAGGTGCTCGATCGGCTTGCCCCGTGAGAAGCCGCGGACGACGCCCGTGAACGTCACGACGGCGCCGACCGATGGGTCGAGGAGGCGTGGGATGAGCGCCTCGGCCGAGATCGGCTCCTCCGTCACGACAACATATGGCTGCACGTCGAGCGCGCTCGCCTCGCCGGCGCCGCCGCTGACCGGGGGCAGGAACGCCACCTCGTCGCCCGTCTGCAAGGGCGTGGTCGGGTCGGCGTACTCCTGATTCACCGCGTAAGCGCTGGTGGCGACCACGCCGGCCAGCGCCGGGAAGCGGTGCAGCACGTGCTCGACGAGCCCGGAAACCGTCGTGCCCGTGGGGATCTCGAACGTTGCCTGGCGTTCGCCGGCTCGTTCACGGTAAGCGGCAAAGAAGCGCACGGTGACCTGCATAGCGCCTGTTCTCCTCATTCAGGCTCTGCGAGCCAGACGTCGGCGAGCGTGCTGAGCTCGCCCGTTGGATGCTGGACGAATCCCCGGACGGTCTTCGCCAGCGCGTCGACCCGGTTGGGGGAGTAGGTCCAGAGCTGGGGGGGGCGCTCGATCAGGAGGCGCTGGAGCCGGTCGTAGACGGCCTTCCGCATGCCCTCGTCCGGCGTCGCCCGGCCGTCGTCCAGGAGCTTGTCCACGTCCGTGTCCTTCAGCAGATTCCAGTTGTCCCCCTTTGACGAGAGGGCCGGATAGAGCGCCTGGTCCGGGTCCGGCGCGCCCGCCGAGCTGTTCATGGTCATCACGAAGTCGAGCGTGTGGTACCGGCGCAGCCATTCGGGGTAATCCAGCGACTGCACGTCGACCTGAATACCGACTTGCTTGAGCTGCTGCTGGACGAGCGCAGCGCTGGCGGCCAGGCTGGGGACGTCGGCGGTGACGAGCAGCGGAATCGTGATCCCCGGCGCCACGCCCGCCGCCGTCAACAGCGCGCGGGCGCGCGCGGGGTCCGGCGCGTAGGACGGAAGCCACTGATCGGCCGGCAACTGCCAGCGGGCGAGCGCCGGAGCCAGGGGCGCGGTCAGCGTGCCCAGTCCCTTCGCGGCCACGCGGACGAGCTCCTGGCGGTCGAGTGCGGCGCTGATGGCCTGACGAACCTGGAGCGTGCTCACCGGCGCCTGCCGGCAGTTGAAGTTCACGAACTCGTACCCCAGCCCCTTGCCCGAGACGATCACGATCGAGGCGTCTCCGGCGCGGGCGGCGGCCTGGACGTCGTCGAGCGTTATTTGGTGAACGGTGCCGGTCCGCAGGCCGGCGAGGATGGCGTCCAGGTCGGCGATCACCCGGATCGTGACCCGGTCCAGGTAAGGCCGGCCGGCGACGAAGTACTCCGGGTTCCGCTTCAGGCGAAGCTCCTGGCCCGGCAGCCAGGCGTCGAACAGGAATGGCCCGGTGCCGACGGCCCGCTCGCGGACGGTCCCGTATTTCTGAACCGTCTCTCGGTTGACGACGGCGCCCCATCGGCAGTCCGCCAGGCGGGCGACCAGCACGCCGTCCGGCCTGGACAGGTGGAACCGTACCGCAGTCGTTCCCACGGCCTCGACCACCCTGATGTGTTTGAACTCGGCTCGGTCGGCGCCTTTTTCGAGCAGCCGCTCGAAGCTCCACTTGACGTCGGCCGCCGTCACCGGGCGACTGACCGGCGGATGCCAGCGAACGCCGCTTCGCAGCGAAAAGGTTACCGAGCTGCCGTCTGGCGCCCATTCCCACCGCTCCGCCAGATCGGGGACGACCGTCAGGTCGGGTGCGAAACGCACGAGGTTGCTGTACAGCAGCGGCGTGAGCCGAAGGCGCGAGAGGCTGGCGTCGAACTGGGGATCGAGCCCGTTCGTCTCGATCAAGCGGGCGCCGACGAACGAGCCCCCTGGTCGGGGGCCGCTCGGCGTTGCCCTCGCCGATATTGCCGTTGGAGCTGGCGGCGCCGTGCCGGTAGTGGTGGTGCCGGTCACGGTCGGCGCCGTCTGCATCGGGCTCGCCGTCGGCGTCGGGATGGCGGTGGTGGGCGTCTCCTGGCGGCAGCCGGCCAGCACCGCCACCGCCGCCGCCCCGGCGGCAAGCGAACAAGCTCGAAGCAAGAAGGCGCGCCTCGACAACTGCTGCCGTCCGGCGGCTCGTCGATCGTCGGCTAGATGGACGGACAATGCTGCCGCCGTGACCGGCGGGCCTGGTTCCCAGGTCAGAGGCCCGCCGGTCACGGCGGCAGGCGGTGGTACTCCTGCCGGATTATTCAGATTGGTCATGTCCCGCCCTTATTCACAGACGCTGTCGGGCAGGCTCGGCGGGGGGAGGCCGGCCGCTGGGCGCGTGCCGGCCGGGCTTCAGTCCGTGATGTGATCGGTCAGCTTCTGGATGACGACCATGACCACAAGACCGACCATCATCATCGAGAAGACGAACACCAGCTCCATCGTCTCGGTTACGGCTCCGAGCATCCAGGACTCCTCTCCGTTGGAGGTGCCATCGCCCCCACACCGACCCTGGCGACCGAACGCAATCGGTCCCAGATCGATTATACCAGGCGGCGAGGGATCTCCGATTGTCGACCCTGCGATTGTGCAGGATTGCACCATTATACCAGCCGCGCCGGTCGAAAGAAAGCTGCGGAGACGCAGGCTTGCAGGCCAGGGGCGCCGCCGCTATACTGCCGTCCGGCAGGACTGAAGCAGGAGGGTGTGTCGTGAGCGTTGAGTCAGTCGTCGTCTTTCGCAACGCCGCTCTGCTCGACCCCGAGCGCGGCGAGCTCGTGCCCGACCGGTCCGTTGTGGTCGAGGGCGAGCGTGTTGTCGAGGTGGGAGGCAGCGAGGTCGCCGGGCGCGGCGGGCGCCTGATCGACGTACGCGGCAGGACGCTGATGCCGGGACTGGTCGACGGACACGTGCATGTCACGGCGGTGACGGCGGACCTTGCCGAGCTGGCCGACTGGTCGCCGTACTACGTGGCGGCGCGCACGGCCGAAGTGCTGCGCGGGATGCTGGCGCGCGGGTTCACGGCGGTGCGCGACCTCGGCGGCGCCGACTACGGCCTGGCGGCGGCCGTCGACGAGGGCTACCTGGTCGGACCACGGATCGTCTTCGGGGGCAAGGCGCTCTCGCAGACCGGCGGGCACGGCGACATGCGCCCGCGCGGGCGCGCGGCGATGGATACCGGCTACACCTGCCCGGGTATCGGCGCCGTCTGCGACGGGGTGCCGGAGGTACGTCGGGCCGCGCGGGAGGAGATCCGCCGTGGTGCCCACCACATCAAGCTCATGCTCAGCGGCGGGGTGGCATCGCCAACGGACCGGGTAGACAGCACGCAGTTCTCTTGCGAGGAGATCAGCGCCGCGGTGGAGGAGGCCGAGGCAGCAAACCGCTACGTCGCGGGCCACGCCTACACCGCGCGCGCCGTCAACCGGGGGCTCGAATGCGGCGTGCGCAGCATCGAGCACGGGAACCTGCTGAACGAGAGCAGCATCGCCCTGTTCCGTGCCCGCGGGGCTTTCTACGTGCCCACGCTGGCCACCTACTCGGCCCTGGTCAAGCACGGCAGGGCCGCCGGCCTGCCGGAGGCAAACTACCGCAAGGTGTTCGACGTGCTCGACGCCGGACTGCGGGCCCTGGAGCTCGCCCACCGGGGGGGTGTCTCGATCGTGTTTGGGACGGACCTCCTCGGCGCGATGCACGCGCACCAGTCGACCGAGTTCACGCTCCGGGCCCAGGTGCAGCCGCCCGTCGAGATCATCCGCTCGGCGACGACCGTGGCTGCGAGGCTGCTCGGCCTGGCGGGCAAGGTCGGCGTCGTCGCGCCAGGGGCCTACGCCGACCTCCTGGTTGTCGACGGAAACCCGCTCGAAGACATCGGCGTGCTGGCGGACCCAGACAAGCACCTCCGACTGGTCATGAAAGCAGGTCGCACGTTCCGGGAGTCGCTGGACGACCGTGGTTGATCGCGGGGGGACGACGAGCTTGGTGGTAATGTGGTAATTCTGAAAGGAGGTTCCGACCATGACGACTACCAGCGTCGACGAGCGAGCCGCGGCCGTGCATGGCGCGGCGTTTGTCATCGACGGCCTGAACGTCAGCAAATGGTCTCGCGAGCAATTCCAGCGTATGAAGGCGGGCGGACTGACCGCCGCCAATTGCACCCTCGCCGTCTGGGAGAACTTCCGCGAGACGATCTCCGAGATCGCCGCCTGGTACAAGCACTTCCGGGAGAACGCCGACCTCATCCGGCCCATCCACACGGTCGAGGACATTCGTCGGGCCAAGGCCGAGGGGCGGGTTGGCATCATCTTCGGCTTCCAGAACTCGACGCCGTTCGAGGACGACCTGCGGACCGTCGCGGTCCTGTATCGGCTGGGCGTCCGGATCTGCCAGATCACCTACAACACGAAGAACTTCGTCGGCGACGGGTGCTGGGAGCGAAATGACGGCGGCCTCTCGTACTTCGGCATCGACGTCATTCGGGAGATGAACCGGGTGGGGATGCTGGTGGATCTCTCCCACGTCGGCTATCGAACGACCATGGACGCCATCGAAGTAAGCGAGTCGCCGTGCGCCTTCACCCACGCCGGCTGTCGGGCGATCACCGACGTCGCCAGGAACAAGACCGATGAGCAGCTCAAAGCCCTGGCGGCGAAGGGCGGCGTCGTCGGCATGGTCGCCATCCCGGTGTTCATCACGAAGAACCCGACGGCGACGCTCGACGACTACCTCCGCCACTTCGAGTACGCCGTGAACCTGGTGGGCGTCGACCACGTTGCCGTCGGCACCGATCACACCGAGGGACACGGTCAGGCGTTCTTCGACATGCTCCAGTACGGCAAGGGAACGATCCCCTATTACCAGTTCACCGGCGCCCAGGCGCAGGCATATCCCGCGGAGATCTCGTCGATCGCCAAGCACGCCAACCTGACGGCGGCGCTGCTCAAGCGCGGCTACAGCGAGGAGGACGTCAGGAAGATCATGGGCGGCAACTGGGTGCGCCTGTTCGGCGAGGTCTGGGGAGCCTGAACGGCCGTCGGTGGTACAATGGGAGGAGATGCACCCCCGGAGGATGCCGATGAACGTCGAGCCGATCGCGCGTCGCATTGTCGCCGAAATCGCCGCCCAGGCAGGTGAGCCGCTGGATCAGGCCGCGGCGCTGAACGACCTGGCCCTGGAGCTTACCCGCCAGATCCCGACTGTGCTCGCGGCCGTCCACGCCGACGGCCACGCGGCCCGCCTGCTGAATGAGATCGCCGAGGAGCTCGTCTGGGAGGCCGGCAACCAGCTCGACCTGGCCGAGCTCCGGTTCGACCAGATTCGCCGCCTGGGCCAGCGCGCGCCCGTGTAGAACTTCGGGTTTCTGGTTTGTGGTTTCTGGTTCGAGGACCTTCGCCCAATCAGAAACCAGGGACCAGAAACCACAAACCCGTGAGAGGAGATTCCCGCCATGGCAGCGACGCTGGTCGACGAACGAGCAGCAGCCGTTCACCGCGCAGCCTTCGTCATCGATGGACTCAACGTCAGCAAATGGTCGCGGGAGCAGTTCCAACGGATGAAGACGGGCGGGCTGACGGCCGCCAACTGCACCCTCGCCATCTGGGACAACTTCCGTGAGACGATCTCCGAGATCGCCGCCTGGTACAAGCACTTCCGAGAGAACGCCGACCTCATCCTGCCGGTGCATACGGTCGAGGACATTCATCGGGCCAGGGCCGAGGGGCGGGTCGGCATCATCTTCGGCTTTCAGAACTCGACGCCCTTCGAGGACGACCTGCGGACCGTCGAGGTCCTGTATCGGCTGGGCGTCCGGATCTGCCAGCTCACCTACAACACGAAGAACTTCGTCGGCGACGGGTGCTGGGAGCGGAACGACGGCGGCCTCTCGTACTTCGGCATCGACGTCATTCGGGAGATGAACCGGGTCGGGATGCTGGTGGATCTCTCCCACGTCGGCTATCGAACGACCATGGACGCCATCGAAGTGAGCGAGTCGCCGTGCGCCTTCACCCACGCCGGCTGCCGAGCGGTCACCGACGTCCCGCGCAACAAGACCGACGAGCAGCTCAGGGCGCTGACGGCAAAGGGAGGCGTCGTCGGCATCGTGGGCGTCCCCATATTCCTCACGCACAACCCGACGGCGACGCTCGACGACTACCTGCGCCACGTCGACTACGCTGTGAACCTGGTCGGCGTCGACCACGTCGCCGTCGGCACCGACCACGGCGAGGGACACGGCAAGGCGTTCTTCGACCTGATCCAGTACGGCAAGGGCACCATCCCCTACTACCAGTGGACCGGCACCCAGGCACAGGCGTATCCGGAGGAGATCTCGTCGATCTCCAAGCAGGCGAACCTGACGGCGGCGCTCCTGAAGCGCGGCTATGGCGACGATGACGTGAAGAAGATCATGGGCGGCAACTGGGTACGGCTGTTCGGCGAGGTCTGGGGAGCCTGAGCGCGGATCGCTGCCACGGCGAACCGCCAAGACGCCGAGGACGCCAAGAACAGGGGGCGGGGCTTCCGTCGAAACCGCAGAGGCGCAGAGGACGCAGAGAAAGACGTGGAGATGGGATCTCCCCCTGGGCGAACTCCAGTAGGGCCAATGCCAGTGGAGGTGCATGTGGAGGCGCGGCGGCCGCGGTAGCGGGCCGCGCGGGTTCGTAGTGCGCACTCGCAAGTGCGCTCCCGTGCGTCAGGATCCCGACCACACTGGTCCATGAGCCACGCCGGCGAGCGCCCCCGAACCGAGCCGCGACCGTGAGGGAGCCGTTCCACGGCGTGTCGAGACGACCGCGCGCACCGGGGAACGGCTCCCTGACGGTCGCGGCTCGGATAGTCCGTGCGCTGCGGTCTCTGCGCCTCCACATGCGGGTTTTCAAGGCACTCGATCGTATGAGCGTTCTCCGTCGCCCGTGCGAAACCGTGAGATTGGAGGTAGCTGCTGTGCGCCTTGTCACATTTGCCGTAGAGGGCGGGTCGAGAGTTGGCGCGCTTCGAGACGATGAGGTGGTCGACCTGCACCGCGCTGACCCGGATCTGCCGGGCGAGATCGTGGCGCTGCTCCAGGGCGGCGCGGCCGCGTTGCGACGTGTGGCGCAGGCGGTTGCCGGGGCTCGGACCGGCTCGCCGGCAGTCTATCCGCTAGCAGGGGTCAGGCTGCTGGCGCCCGTTCCGCGTCCGCCGAAAATCCTCTGTGTCGGCCGCAACTACGCCGACCACGCCGCCGAGGTCGTCGCCGCCGGTGCCCCGCCGACGGAGCGGCCGTCCATCTTCGTCAAGGTCTCCTCGGCCGTGATCGGCTCCGGCGAGCCCATCGTCCATCCCACGACGACCCAGCAGCTCGACTACGAGGGTGAGCTCGCCGTCGTCATCGGCCGGCGGGCGAAAGCCGTGTCCAGGGAGCAGGCTCTCGACCACGTCGCCGGGTACACCATCTTCAACGACGTCAGCGCCCGCGACCTCCAGTTCAGCAAGAGCGGCGGCATCACCATCGGCAAGAACTTCGACACGGCCGCGCCGATGGGACCCTGGATCGTCTTGACCGACGAGATCCCCGATCCGGCGAATCTGCGGCTCCGAACCTCCGTCAGCGGCGAGCTCCGCCAGGACGCGAGCACCCGCGATCTGATCTTCGACGTGCCGGCGATTCTCTCCTTCATCTCGCAACAACTGACGCTGGAGCCCGGCGACGTCATCGCCACCGGCACGCCGGCCGGCGTCGGCTTCGGCCGCAAGCCGCAGGTCTGGCTCAAGCCGGGCGATACCGTTCGGATCGAGATCGACGGGATCGGGGCTCTGGAGAACCCGGTAGGGGCAAGCCGAAAGCCCCTTGGCGGAATTGCTCGCCTTCTGGACCGCCGCGGTGCCGTCCCCCCGGATTATTGAGAACATACCTTCTTGCTCGACTTCGCCCACGGCTTTGGCTGGTGCCTCTCTCGCTCCGAGGAGTAATCGGTTCCCGCTGGCGGCGGAGGCTTGCGGGTGTTGGGCTTGACGTTCGGCTTGCCCTGCTCGCCCTTGAGCCGGTTGTTCTCGTCGCGCAGGCGCTGCACCTCCGCTCGCAACTCGGCGTTCTCCTGCTTGAGGTCCTCGATCAGGTTGAGCAGCATCAGCACGCACTGGCGTGCGCCCTCGTCCTGGATGCCGCTGAGGTCAAGCCCCTCAAGCATGATGTCTACCTATCCACCGCTATAGCGTCTGCTTCTCCTATCCATTGTACACCCTGCCGGCCACTCCGGGGGGACCTACCGCCGATTGCTCCCCCCAGATTATTGAGAGGATACCATCTCCCCGGCGTTGCTGATTCAAGCCCGGGAGATGCTTCGCTGCGGCTCAGCATGACAATGGGTCCGGCCAGCCGGCCTCCAAGGCGTTGCTGATTCAAGCCCGGGAGATGCTTCGCTGCGGCTC
>JACQGW010000040.1 GCA_016199325.1 Chloroflexota bacterium | reverse complement strand
GCAGCGGCCCGTCTGTCATGAGTCCCCTGAAAAAAGGCCCTCTGGCACGGTTCACGCACCGATTTCACGAATATTTCCGCCAGTCGGATACGCGCGATCCGGCTTTTTTCAGTGGACTCCTGTCATGCTGAGCCGCAGCGAAGCATCCCCTTGGTACGAACAGGCCGCCCCCGGGGAGATGCTTCGCTGCGGCTCAGCATGACGACGGAGAGGGCCTGCGTGCCGGCGCGAGTGAGACCGTCGACTCTCCAGAACCGCTCGACCGCGTCGACCCAACAGGCAGGCGGGACGCCTGCGCTCCCAGACCAGGCTGCGCTTGCCATGCCCCTCGATTGGGGAAGGCGTCGGTCCGGTGACGGCGGAGAGGTGCCGTGCCAACCACAACCACAGACCACGAACCCGGGGATCTGCGGACCGCTACGTTCCGTGTTCTTGGTAGCCTGTCCGAAAGCGAACGCCCCTCAGTCCCCCCTGTCGACAGGGGGAAGCGACCGGCTCCCTCCCCGCGGACGGTTCATGGGCGGCCAGTTTGGCCAGGGCCGTCCTCCGACTCCCTCTCAGTGGGAGAGGGCGGGGGTGAGGGTCGTTCTGCCCGGCGAGACGCCCTCACCCCAACCCTCTCCCAGCGGGGAGAGGGAGAATCAAGCCCGGTCCAGAACTGTCCGCCCATGAATCGCGGACGGGGAGGGGTTCTCGGATAGGCGCTTACTCCCCCGGTGGCCGGCCCCAGACGAGCTGGCCGCCCAGGTAGAGGCCGACGCGGTCCCAGTCCTTCAGGAACTTCCAGGGCGCGTAGCTGTAGTCGTCGGCCTGGGCGTGCTGGGCACCGTCGTCGAGCCGGAGCTGCACGCTCAGGTTCACGAACCCTTTCGCCGGCACCTGGCCGCGGGCGAACGTGATCTTGACGTAGTGCGTCTGGCCGCCGGCCGGGCTGAGGATGAGCTTCCCCGTGATGGCGTCGGTCCCCACGTCAGCCGACTGGATCAGGATGGTCGGCTCGTGGTGGGGCGACTTCAGCCAGTAGCGCAGCTCGACGTCTTTGAGGTCCAGCGGTAGTCCGCCGTCGTTGACGACGCGCAGCTCCATCGCGGGCTTGCTCGTGCTCGGCAGCGGCTGGACCGGCCGGTAGCCCACCCGGAGGCCGCTGGGGCCGGTGGGCATGACGGCCGGCTTCGGGCGGTCGGCGCCGGGCCTGGGCCGGATGGTCGCCTTGCCCAGCAGCGGGAACTGGTACTGCCGGAGGAAGTCGACCTTGTACTCGTAGACCGAAGCCCAGTCTTCGTGCAGGATGCCGCCGGTATCGCCGGAGTTGGCGTTGAAGGACCAGTAGGTGTAGCTGATCCGGTTGGCCTTCAGGTACTCGAGCAGCCGCCGCTGCCAGACGCCTTCGACGTCCTGGCCGGTGCCGCGCCCGCCGAACTCGCCGACGATGATCGGCGCCATCTCGTCCTTGACGACGAAGCCCCAGTGGAGGTCCCACTTCTTGTCGAGGTTTCTCGGAAAATCTGCTTCCTTGAACCAGGGCTGCTTCCAAACGCCCGGTCCGTAGTCGTGCACGCTGTAGACGAGCTTGTTCGGCACCTTCAGGCGGACCGGGAACTCGTCGGCCAGCTTCAAGCTGCCGCCGTACCAGTAGAGGTCGTCGCCGATCTTCTCGATCCCCTCGACGACGATGAGCCAGTCCGGATTGGCCTCGTGGATCGCGTTGCCGGCCCGCTCGGCCGCAAGGCGCCAATCGGTCGCCTCGATGTCGGTGCCCCAGGTCGCCTTGCCGGCCGGCTCGTTGTGGAGGTCGGCGCCGATCACGGCGTCGTTCCAGCGATACCGCTTGGCGAGCTTCACCCAGTCGGCGATCCACTGCTCCTCGCTCACCCGATCGGTGTACCAGAGCTTCGACTGCGCTTCGGGGTCCGGCCGGTGCCGGTCGAGCAGGATCTTCAGCCCCCGCCGGCCGGCGCCGTCGACGATCTTATCCATCACCTCGATCGGGGTGAGCCCTTCGAGGTCGGGGTTGTAGTCGTAGTCGACGCCTCCCACCTTGGCATCGGCGCGGAAGATCTCGTTGGAGTAGGGCAGCCGAATGGCGTTGAACCCGAGCGCGACGATTTGGTCGAGCATCGACTCCCAGTTGCGGTACCAGAGGCCGTGCGGTGCGTGGGTTCCCGTCTCGAAGCCGAACCAGTTGACGCCGGTCAGGATCACCTCGCGCCCGCGGGCGTCGACGATCTCGCCGCCCTTCGTCGAGAGGGCGCCGACGGCGGCGCCGCCGGCCAGGGCGGTGGGCGTCGCGGCCGGAGCCGCGGTTGGCGCCGTCGCCGGCTTCTGGTCGGTCTGGGGCGCGGCCGGCAGGAGCGTCGAGCAGGCGGTGAGCGAGATGGCGATGACGGTCAGCCCAGCGTGAAGGAACGATCGCAAGCTCATCGGCTTGCCTCCTGCCCAATCGTGAAGTGCGTCTCATTGGCGCTCAGCGTCTTGCCCCCGCGCCGGACCAGCCGGAGCTGGAGGACGTAGTCGCCGTGCGGCAGCGCCGGGTCGCCGGCGACGTGGCCGGCGGCGATGACGGCGTCGGCCGGGACGTCCAGGCGCTCCTCCCCGGTCTGGCAGACCTTGCCGCCGCGGACCAGCGCCCAGTGCAGGACGCTGTCCGGCAGCGGCCGGGGCAGATCGTTTATGACCCACAGCGGCAGTTGAACGGCCTCGCCGGTGGGGAACCGGTCGGCGTGGCACTCGGCGCTGGGGAGCACCGGCTGGAAGGCCCGCCGGAGGGCGTCGAAACCGGCCTTCGGCTGCCGCCAGCGGTCCAGCACTGACCAGGTGATCGACGGCCAGCCGTCGACGAACATGAATTGGAAGACGCCCGTCATCGGCCGCCACTTCGCCCGCCGATAGCACTCGACGGCGTACTGGGTCAGCCTTGCCTGGTACGCCTGGCTGTTGGCGACGAACTCCTCGATCGT
Source organism: Chloroflexota bacterium (assembly GCA_016199325.1). The sequence goes on along the minus strand of JACQGW010000040.1, from coordinate 3,539 downwards.
CGCGCCTATGGCGATACCGGCGTTGTCGAACGTCTCCTCGCGCTGGAAGTCGTGGAACGCCCAGGCGTCCCAATCCGGCGGCCAGAGCTGCTCCGGCGGGAAGATCCTGGCCAGTGACAGGGCGCTGGGCAGCGCCTGGGCGCCGAACTCGGTCACGAACGGCGCGCCGGGCAGATCGCGGAAGTCCCACATCGAGTTGCCGGAGTACCAGCCGACGTGGGCGTGGGCGTCGCCCGTACCCGAGCTCAGGTGGACGACGCGGGTGGGGTCGAGCCGTCGGGCGTCGGCGGCGAGCCGTTCGTCGAGGTCGCGGTTCTGGTCGGGGTCGTAATCCGGCACCTTCTCGGCCATCCACGGCGCGGCCCAGGGCGATTCATTGTGGCAGCACCAGACGGCGATGCTCGGATGGTTGTGGAGCTGCTCGATCATCTCGCGCTGCTGGCGGAGGGCGCTCTGCTTGAACGTCTCTGAATCGTCGTACCCCCACTGAAGGGCGAAGTCCTGCCAGACGAGCAGCCCTGCCTCGTCGGCGACCCGGTAGAGCTCGTCGCGGTTGACGTGGGCGTGGACCCGGACGACGTTGACGTTCGCCTCTCGCATGAGATTGGCGTCCCGCCGGAAGGCGGCCTCGTCCATCTCGGCGAGCCACTGCGTCGGGATGTAGTTGGTGCCGCGGAGGAAGATCCGTTGGCCGTTCAGCCGCCACACCCAGTCGGCGTCTACGGAGACGCTGCGGATGCCAAAGCGGGTGCTCAATCGGTCGAGGGTTGAACCGATCGATTCGGCGACGAGGTCGAGCCGGTAGAGATTCGGCTCGCCCAGGTCCCACGACCACCAGAGCGCCGGCCGGTCGATCTGCGTGGAGAGCCGGACCTGCTGCCGGCCGGGCTGGACGGTGACCCGCGCCCCCAGCTCCGCGACGATGGATCGGATGGTGCCGAAGTTCTCGGGCATGACGACGCCGACGAGATGGACCTCGACCGGCTCCGTCGAATGGTTCTCGACGGTCGCGACGACGTCGACGGTGGCGCGGCGGTGGTTGGCGGTCAGCCGCGGGATGACGTGAACGCCGTCCAGGCGGATCGCCTCGTGGCTGAGGAGCCGGACGTCGTTCCAGATCCCGCCGGTGTTGAGCTCCTGGCCCTGGATGCCCCAGCCACCGCCGGGCCGGGTGTCGTGGTGGTTGAGGATCCCCTTGACGAGCCGCTTGCGGAGGTGCCAGACGGCGCCGAACGCCTCCCAGGGGCTGTCGACCCGCACGGCCAGGACGTTCGGCTCGTCCGGACGCATGATGGCCGAGACGTCGAAGGCGAACGGCTGGAAGTACCCCTCGTGCCGGCCGAGATAGCTGCCGTTCAGCCAGACGTCGGCGAAGTAGTCGACGCCGTCGAAGCAGAGCCGGAGGTGCCGTCCGGCGAACCGGGTCGGCAGCGCCATCGTTTGTCGAAACCAGACGGCGCCGTGGGCCTCGAGCCCGCGCAGGTGCCAGTTCGCCGGCAGCTCCATCTCGGGCCAGCCGGTATCGTCGTAATCGGCCACAGCGGCGTCCCCGTCCACCGGGTCGCCGGTATGGTACCGCCAGAGGCCGGCCAGCGAGATCTCTTCACGCATCATGTATCACCCCTTGATCGCCCCGGCGACCGCTTCGATGAAATACCGCTGAAGGAAGAAGAAGACGAGCATGATCGGCAGGATGGAGAGCACGGCGCCGGCGCAGATGTAGGTCCAGCCGGTCGAGTTCTCGCCGACGAAGGCGTACATGCCGACGGCCAGCGTCCGCAGCGAGGCGTTCCCCAGGGTGAAGACCAGCGGGATCCAGAACGAGTTCCAGTTCTGCATGAACTGGAAAAGCCCGACGGTTGCCACCATCGGCATCGCCATGGGCAGCATGATCCGCCAGTACGTCACCGGCAGGTTGGCGCCGTCGACGACCGCCGCCTCCTCCAGCTCGCGGCTGATCGTCCGGAAGTATCCCATGAAAAGGAGCGCGTTGAAAATGAGGCCGCCCGCCGTCTGGACGAGGATGATCGACCAGAGGCTGTTCAGGAGCCCCATCTTCTGAACCAGCTCGAAGGTCGGAATGATCGTGTAGCCGTGCGGGAGAAACATGAGGGCGAGCATCACTCCCACGGCGACGCGCCGGCCCGGGAACTGGGTGCGGGCCAGGACGTAGCCCGCCATCGACGAGAAGAGGATGACGAGCAGGGTGACGGCGACCGTCACCGCGATGGTGTTCAGGAAGTACTGCTGGAAGTTGCCTTCCGTCCAGGCGTAGACGTAGTTGTCGAGCCGGATCGACTCCGGGATGAGACTCAGGCCGGAGCGGAAGAACTCGCCCGGCGCCTTGAGCGACCCGGCCAGCACCCAGAGAAACGGGTACATGTAGAAGAAGCCGAGCCCGATCAGCGCCAGGTGGACGATGAGCTGGGGCAGGTCCCGCCGATTCGGTTGGTGGGTGCGCACCTTGAGCGCCATGCCGTCTCCCTTTACCCAGCCCGCTCACGCCGGGCCCAGCGCACGGCAAGGAACTGGAGAATCGTAATGCCCATCACCAGGGTGCTCATGAAGAAGGCGGCTGCCGACGCATAGCCGACGTTGGCCTCGGCCTGGACGGCAGCCGGCGTGAAGGCGTAGTGATAGATGTACGTGCTGACGACCTCGCTGGCGAAGTAGGGCCCGCCGCCGGTCATCACGAGCACCAGGTCGAAGACCTGAAGGCTGCCGAGAATCGCCAGGAACAGAATGACGAGCCCGACGTCCTGCAGCATCGGCACCGTGATACGGGTGAACTGCTGCCCGGCGTTGGCGCCGTCGACGCGCGCCGCTTCATAAAGTTCCTTCGGGATCGATTGGAGCGCGGCCAGGAAGTAGACGAGGTTGTAGCCGAGCGTGTGCCAGACACCCACGGCGATCACCGCTGGCAGCGCCAGGCTGGGACTCGACAGAATGTCGACCGGCTCGGAGATCAGCCCCAGCTCGACGAGCTTCAGGCTCAGATCCAGGCCGATGTTGCCGAGCAGGAGGCTGACGACAACGCCGACCATGGCCGCCGACGTCACGACGGGCGAGAAGTAGATCGCCCGGTAGACGGTTGCGCCGCGCAGGCGCGGGCTGTTCAGGACGAGGGCGAGGATGAGCGCGAGCGTGAGCTGAATCGGGACGAGCACGACGGTGTAGACCGCGGTGTTCTTGAACGCATTCCAGAAGAACGGATCGCGGGCGACCGTCAGGAAGTGGCGAAGGCCGACGTAGCGAGTCGGCTCGCCGATGCCGTTCCAATCGTAGAGGGTGATGTGTACCGAGGCGATGATCGGGTAGATGACGAAGAGCCCGGTCAGGAGCACCATAGGCGCCAGGAACAGGTATGACCAGGCGACGCGCCGGATGGCCGACCATCGAAGGCTATTTCCGAGCGCCGAATCGCCAAACGATCGTCGCGCAAGCGTTGTGCTGCCTGACGCCATGGGAACCTCTCTTGCCGTGTCCTGCCGTCAACGGATTGCTGTCAACGGATTTCGGGAGCGGATTGAACGGATTGG
>JACQGW010000443.1 GCA_016199325.1 Chloroflexota bacterium | reverse complement strand
GTGTTACCCTCCGTGCCATCAGGCGGCCCTCCTTCGGCCAGAGTTTTCCCCACTCCAGCCTACAGGAGAGCCGCCTGATTGTCACCCCCTGCCAAATTGACACAATACTCCGTACACTACCTGCAACGAACCGCCAGGACGCCAAGATCGCCACGGAAGACGCCAGGAGGGTCGGTTGGTCGTCGTGGACATTCGGGGCGGCGCGTGGGACTCAGACCGGGTAGAGCCCGGCGCTCGGCGATGGCTGCGATCCCTCGCCCTGAACGACCGCGTTGATCGTCTGCAAGAGATGGTCGATGTCGAACGGCTTGACGAGGCAGAACTGGATGCCTCGCCGGGCCAGACCGCGCCAGTCCGGGGCGGCGCTCATGAAGATGACCGGCACACCGGCGAGCGCCGGATCGGCCTGCATGGCGTCGTAGAGGCCGAGGCCGTCGAGGTCGGGCATCTGAAGATCCACCAGCAGGAGGTCGGGGGCAAACGCGCGGAGGAGGCGCAGTCCGACGACGCCGTTGGCGGCCGTCTGCACGGTGAAACCCTCGTCTTCGAACAGCTCCGCCAGGAACCGGCGCGTGTCCTTGTCATCCTCGACGACGAGGATGTGCAGTCGGGGCGAAGCCACGCACTCCGGTTGATGTCCACTCATCGAAGTCTCTCCAGCCGCCAGGCGTGCAAGAACCTTGCCAGATGGCTGCCGGTCGCCTTGACACACCCCGGTCCGGGTGTTACAGTCGAGTTATGGATGGCCTCCAGGCAGCTCTCAGTGCGATTGTCGGTCCCGATGGTGTCCTCTGCGATCCGGTCGAGCTCGCCGCCTACGCGTACGACGTCTACCTCGTCCAGGCGCCGCCCCAGGCGGTGGTCTTCCCGCCGTCGGCCGAGCAGGTTGCCGCCGTCGTCCGGCTGGCCCGCGCCCGCGGGCTGCCGGTCGTCGCGCGCGGCGCCGGGACGGGGCTCTCGGGCGGCGCGGTGCCCATCCGCGGCGGCATCGTCGTCGCCACCAGCCGCCTGAACCGCATTCTCTCGATTGACCTCGCCAATCGGGTCGCAGTCGTCGAGCCGGGGCTCATCAACCTGGAGCTCACCCGCGCCGTCGCACCGGACGGCTACTTCTTCGCGCCCGACCCGGCGAGCCAGCGGGCGTCGACGATCGGCGGCAACGTCGCCGAAAACGCCGGCGGGCCGCACTGTCTGGCGCACGGCGTCACGACCAACCACGTCCTCGGGCTGGAAGTCGTCCTCGCCGATGGCGAGATCGTCTGGCTCGGCAGCCTCACCGGCGACCGGCCGGGCTATGACCTCGTCGGGGCGATGGTCGGGTCGGAGGGCACGCTCGGCATCGTCACGAAGGTCGCCGTCCGGCTCATGCGGCGGCCGGAGGCCGTGCATACGTTCCTCGCCATCTTCGATACCATCGACCAGGCCAGCGAGACGGTGTCCGCCATCATTGCGGCCGGGATCATTCCGACGGCGCTGGAGATGATCGACCAGTTGACCCTGCGTGCCGTGGAAGCGGCCGTCCACGCCGGCTATCCGGAGGACGCCGGCGCGGTGCTCCTCATCGAGATCGAGGGGCTTGCCGACGGGGTCGCCGAGGAGGCCGCCGCAGTCGAGGCGATCTGTCGGACGCGCGGCGTCCGCGCGCTCCAGATGGCGGCCGCCGAGGAGCAGCGTGAGCTGCTCTGGCGGGGCCGCAAGGGGGCGGCGGGCGCGCTCGGCCGGATCGCGCCCAACTACTACATCCAGGACGGGGCCGTTCCCCGGAGCAAGCTCCCGATGGCCATGGCGAAGGTCCAGGAGATCGGCCGGCGCTGGAGCCTCCCCATCTCGAACGTCTTCCACGCCGGCGACGGCAACCTCCACCCGACGATCCTGTTCGACGTCCGTGAGCCCGGCATCCTGGAGCGCGTGATCGCGGCCGGCGAGGAGATCCTGCGGGTCTGTGTGGAGGCGGGCGGCACCATCAGCGGCGAGCACGGCATTGGCCTGGAGAAACAGGAGTACATGCCGCTGATCTACAGCGAGGCCGACCTGGCGACGATGCTCCGGCTCAAGCAGGCGCTGGACCCGTCCGACCTGTTCAACCCTGGAAAGGTGTTCCCGAGGGGGGCGGGGGTCGGGGGCCAGGGGTCGGGGGCTGAGGTTTAAGGTTCAAGGTTCAGGGTTCAAGGTTGGGGGGGTACGGTCGGGACGAAGCTATCATGGAAGGAAATGCCTCGACAGGTGGGCTCGACCGGCAGGCGTTGGAGGTCCTGGTCGTGGATAATCCGGACCTTGAAAGGCTCGAAGCGCTGCTGGACCAGTTCAACATCTCCGAGGCCGTGGGCGCGCTTCGACAGGAGCTGCGCCATTCTGACTTCCTGGCGTTCCTGCTCAACCCGCGTTGGCAACCGAGAGAACCAGTTGTGGGTACACTGGCGGGATGAACGATCTGCTATCGTTGCTCAGCCCCGAGGAGATCGCCATAGAATCGGAATTGCCAGATCTTGAGATCGACGGCCGGACACCGACCATGGCCTGCCGACCCGCGACGGTCGACGGCGTGGCCGCCGTGCTGCGGGCGGCGACGGCTGCGCAGCTCGCGGTCGCGTCGCTGGGCGGGGGGACGCAGCGGAGCTGGGGCGGCCGGCTGGACCGGCTCGACCTCGTTCTGGCGCTCGGCCGGCTCGACCGGATCGTCGAGTGCGAGCCCGCCGACCTGACCATCACGGTCGAGGCCGGGGTGCCGCTGGGGCGTCTCCAGACCGAGCTTGCCCGGCATCGGCAATTTCTGCCCCTCGACCCGCCTCTTCCGCCGACCGCGACCATCGGCGGCGTCGTCGCCACCGGGGCGAGCGGATCGCTCCGATTCGGCTACGGCACGGCACGGGACTTCGTCCTCGGCGCGCGCTTCGTCCTGGCCGACGGCACAGTTGCCCGAACCGGCGGACGGGTCGTGAAGAACGTCGCCGGCTACGACCTGGCCAAGCTCCTGATCGGCTCGTTTGGCACGCTCGGCGTCGTCGTCGAGCTCTCACTGAAGGTCTCGCCGCTGCCGGCGGACTGGCAGACGCTCGTCGCCGCCGTGCCCGACGCCGACACGGCCCAGCGAGCCGCCGCAGCCGTGATGCGCCGCGGCCTGCCCTTCCGCGCGCTCGACGTTCTGGACATCGGCGCCCTCGGCGCCGGCCCTACCTCCGTCCTCCCACTCTCTGCGGCAGAGGGGACGGGGAGGCCGGCCCTCACTCCCGGCCCCTCTCCCGCCAGCAGGAGAGGGGCCGGGGGTGAGGGGCCGGGGACGAGAGCTGACTCCTCCTTCGTCTCCCCTCTCCCGCCTGCGGGAGAGGGGCCGGGGGTGAGGGCCGCCCGCTACGCCGTCGCCGCCCGCGCCGGCGGCACGCCGGCCATGCTGGCGCGGCTGGAGCGCGAGTTCACCGCCGCCGCCACGGAGGCCGGCGCGATGGCCGTCGAACGGCTGGGGGACGCCGCAGCCGACGCGCTCTGGCAGTCTGTCCAGCAGCCGGCCCCGCCCGACGCCGTCGTCACCCGCGCCGGCGCGCTGCCCTCCCAGCTCGGGGGCGTGCTCGCCGCTGTCGAGCACGTTGGCACTTCCCTTGGCAGGACCGGCGCCAGTCGGGGGCAGTGCGGCAGCGGCGTCGTCCGAACGGTCTGGCGAGATGCCGGCGAGGGCGAAGCCGGGCTTGCCGCGCTCGTCGGCGCCCTTCGGGCGCGCCTGACGGCGCTCGGCGGCTGGCTCGTCGTCGAGTCGTGTCCGCCGGCGCTCAAGGAGGGGCTGGACGTCTGGGGGCCGCTCGGCGATCAGCTCCGGTTGATGCAGGCGATCAAGGCCCAGTTCGATCCCGCCGGTATCCTGAACCCCGGTCGCTACCCCTTTCGCCCACGTTGACAGTCCACACGAACAGCCATAAGAACAGTAAGGAGATGAGCGATGCGACTGGAATCGTTGCGATGGCCACAGGTTCGCGATCTGGACATGGAGAGGGTCGTCTTTGTCGTTCCGCTGGGCTCATTCGAGCAGCATGGTCCCCACCTCCCTGTATCGACCGACGCTCAGGTCGTCGACGCCCTTGTCGCGCGGGTCGAGGCGCTCCTGCCGGAGACCGTCGTGATGGTGCCGACGCTCTGGATCGGCCACTCGCCCCATCACCGCCACTTCCCCGGCACGGTCAGCCTGGACGCCCGGCCGTACGCCGACGTGCTGAAGGCTGTCGCCCGCTCCCTCATCACCGCCGGTGCCCACCGCATCTGCCTCGCCAACGGCCACGGCGGCAACCTGATGCCGGCGCAACTGGCCCTCCGCGAGCTCAAGACGGAGTACGGCGACCGCCGCGACCTCCTGATCGCCGTTGCCAACACCTATGAGTTTGGCCGAGAGCTGCGGCAGCGGGTGCGGGAGGACAGCAAGATCATGTCCGGCGGCCACGCCCACGACATCGAGACGTCGATGATGCTGGCACATCGACCGGCCTGGGTGAAGCAGGATGAGGGCCGGCCCGACGGCGCCGGCAACGATCCCGCCTTCGACTGGCACGCCCATCGGCTCCAGTACCCGGTCCACGTCTCCTACGACATGCGCGATGCGACGGCGACCGGCGTCATGGGCAATCCGGTGCCCGCCACGGCTGAGAAGGGCGAAGCTGTCTTCGACGCCACCGTCAAAGACATGGCCGCCTTTCTCCAGGACTTCGTCACCTGGGAGACCAGCCCCAGCCTGGCGACGCCGATGGCGCGCTGAGCGGCGGAGGAAACAGAGGTGCAGTTTGGTATCTGTGTTCCTCACTACGGGCGCCCGATCGACGTCGGCGCCCTCCGCGACCTCGTCGTCGCGGCCGAAGATCTCGGGTTCGCGTCCGTCTGGGTGACGGACCACCTGATCGTGCCGGCCGACGTCGACATCGTCTACAGACACGACATGCTCGACCCGCTGGCGGTGCTGGCGTACGCCGCCGCCGTGACCCGGCGGGTCCGGCTCGGCACGAGCGTCATCATCCTACCGTACCGAAACCCCATCGTCGTCGCCAAGCTGATCGCGACCGCCGACCAACTGTCGGGGGGCCGCGTCGTGTTTGGCGCCGGCGTCGGCTGGATGGAGCGCGAGTTCGGCATCCTGGGCGTGCCGTTCCACGAGCGGGGGGCGATGAGCGACGAGTACCTGCAACTGATGATCGCCCTCTGGACGACCGCGCCGACGAGCTTCCACGGCAAGTACTTCGCCTTCGAGAATGCACAGTTCTCGCCGCGGCCGGTCCAGCAGCCGCATCCGCCCATCTGGATCGGCGGTCGCAGTCGAGTCGCCCGGCGCCGGGCGGTGCGGTATGGCGCCGTCTGGCACCCCACGCTGATGACGCCGGCCGAGACCGCCGAAGGCGCCACCGATCTCCGGGCGCTGTCGGCGCAGCAGGGCCGGCCGGAGCCACCGGCCATCGCCATGCGTGGGACGATCCACCTCGGCAGCCCCGCGACCGATGAACGCCGGCCGCTCCAGGGCTCGGCGGAGCAGATCGCCCAGGACCTTGCCGCCTACGCCGACGCCGGCCTGAGCGAGCTGCTCGTCGATTTCCCAGGCAGGTCGATCCCGGAGTGGCACGAGCAGATGCGCCGGTTCGCCGACGAGTTCGTCAAGTAGCTCTCCGTGTGGCCCGTTCGTCGCGTCGCCCTCGCCTCGGTTCGGCCGGCCAGGGCATCGCACCATCAACCGTCTGTAGTGATTCCAAGTCCAGTTGATCGACCCGACCACCCCTTGTCAGGCTGAGCCGCAGTGAAGCATCTCCCCGGGCTGAACGAACAGCGTCCAGGGAGATGCTTCGCTGCGGCTCAGCCTGACGGATGGGGAGCGGCCCGGATCGGCGATGGTCCACTGCGGCTCAGCACGACCATGACGGGCCCGACCAACCGGTGATACTGTCAGACGCACCCAGGCTTTAGCCGGAAGCGGCATGACCTGTTGTCACTGCCGCACGAACAGCATGCTTGGCATTCCTGGCGGATCGACCCGATAGTATGGCGAGGGCAGCAGGCTGGCTTCGACAAACCCCGCCTTTCGCAGGGCCGACTGCTCGGCCGTGTTCGTCACGTACGTGAAGGCGAAGACGCTGTGCGTCTCGGGCTGCCGGAGGAGGAAATCCGACGCCAGCGCCTGCGCCGCCGTCCCGTACCCTTTCCCGCGCTCCGTCGGATCGGCGATGATGATGTTGAGATCATAGTCGATCTTCAAGGGGTCGGGGTGGAACCGGTAGGCGCGGTAATAGAACCGGCCGAGCGGCTTCCAGTCGGCCGTTCTGCTCATCAGGAAGTACCGGCGATCGGGAGCGTGCAGGAAGAGCTCGCGGAGCTGCTCAGGAGTCATCGCCGGCACCCGCTTGTACGGGCCCTGGGCGACGGGATCGAGCGTCCACTTGATGAGGAGATCGACGTTCTCCTCGCTCGCCGGATCGAGTGTGACGAGATCGTTCTCCAACGGACTCGTAGTCGGTCCAACACCAGGCTTCTTGCCGCAGTTCGCGCCGCAAAGCCCCCATGAAAACCCGCACGCGGAGACGCGGAGGCCGC
>JACQGW010000439.1 GCA_016199325.1 Chloroflexota bacterium | reverse complement strand
GAGAGAAGACCGCCAGCGAACGAGTGATGAGTGATGAGTGATGAGTGATGAGTGACGGGCGAGCGACCCGTACTGTCATGCTGGGCCGCAGCGAAGCATCCCCCCGGGGACTCGGGTCTCAGGAACGTCACCCGGGCCGCGACGTAGGCGGCCAGGAGCATCAGCGTCATCAGCACCGGGTTGATGTGGATGGTGAGCAATTGAACGCCGAAGGCGAGACCGGCGAGGAGCCACCAGCGCCAGCGCCGGGCGCCGGTGGCCTGGAGCCCGCGTTCGACCAGGCAGAGCAAGAGCGGGAGCCAGATCGCGGCGTCGGCCAGGTTCTTGTGGTGGATCTGGCCGACGAGAAAGCTCCCGTAGGCGAAGCTCAGGCCTGCAATGGTGGCAGCCGAGCGCGACAGGCCGATCGTCCTGCCGAAAGCGTAGCTGAACGCGCCGGCGAGGAAGAACCGGAGGATGCGCAACCAGACCAGTGCCGCATCGGTCGGCAGCAGCAGCCACGCCAGCAGGTTGGGGGGGTAGAGCATCGCGGCCTCGCTCTCGGCGAAGATCGGATGCCCCCCGAAAATGGTCGACGTCCAGAGCGGGAAGCGCCCCTGAGCGAACGCCTCGCCGATCCGGCGAGCAAGCGGCACATAGTAGATCAGGGTATCGACCTGGGAGAAAACTCGCCCTTCGGCAAGGGAATCGCGGAAGACGGCGAGCGCGCAGCCCAGGAAGAGGAGCAGGGGCGGCAGCGGTCCCCGCAATGGAAACGCCAGCGCCGCCCGGATTCCAAGCCGCTCGGGCTCGCCGGGCACCTGGAGCCGCCAGAAGTCGGACTTTTCGAGCGCGGGAGACGACATCATTCTCCCTTTTGCTACATAGCAGCCGAATGCTCAGTCTCCGTTCCGATTGGAGCGGCAGGAGTATACTCCGGCTCGGCGCTTTCGACAAGCAATTCCGTCAATAGACGTTTCACTCGATTGACAGTTGTGCGTATGGCCGCTAGAATCAGCGGCATAGCCTGGAGCTGGGACCCCAGGGTCAGAAAGGGTATGCCGGCCGTGAAGAGACGGATTTCAGCGTTTTTCCCTGCGTACAACGACGAGGCGACCATCGGCGGGCTGGTCGAGCGTGTCGAGGCGACGCTTCGGCAGGTTGCCTCTGAGTACGAGATCATCGTCATCGACGACGGCAGCCGAGACAACACGGGGGCGTTGCTCGACGCGATGGTCCGGGCGAATCCCCACCTGCGGGTGATCCACCACGGCCAGAACCGGGGCTACGGCGGCGCACTCCGCAGCGGCTTCGCCGCCGCCCGGCTCGACTGGGTGTTCTATACGGATGGCGATGGCCAGTACGATCCGGCCGAGCTGGCAACGCTCGTCGCCCGGCTCCGGGATGGCGTCGACGTCGTCCAGGGCTACAAGATCCGCCGCCAGGACCCGGTTCATCGCATCGTCATCGGCTGGAGCTACGGGCAGTTCGTCCGCCTCGTCTTCGGGCTGAAGATCCGGGACGTCGACTGTGACTTCCGGCTGATTCGACGGGACGTCTTCGACCTCGTTCAGCTCGAGTCGAACGGCGGGTCGATCTGTGTCGAGATGGTTCGGAAGATCCAGGACGCCGGCAGGACGTTCGTCGAGGCCCCGGTACACCACTATCCGCGGATGCATGGCCGCAGTCAGTTTCTACGGCCCCGGCGGGTATTCGAGACGTTCGTCGGCCTCGGCCGGCTCTGGTGGCAACTGTCCCGCGGCCTCCAGGTCGTCCCGCGCCCGGCGGCCGCCGACCAGCGCTGACGTGGCACGACGTGGCAACAAATGGAAGCTGAGCAGTACGAGCAGATGTTCGCCGTCGAGGACTCCCACTGGTGGTATCGCGGCATGTGGGCGGCGGCGCTGGCGCTCTTGCAGCGGACGCTGAACGGCCGGCCGATCCGGATCCTCGACGCCGGCTGCGGGACCGGCGGGACCACGGCGCGGCTGGGACAGCTCGGCGGCGTCGTCGGGCTGGATACGTCCCCGCTCGCGCTGGAACGCTCCCGGGCTCGCGGCATCGATTGGCTGGTCGGTGGCTCGGTCGAGCACCTGCCGTTTGCCGCCGGCTCGTTTGACGTCGTGACGACGTTTGACGTGCTCTACCATCGGCAGGTTGGCGACGATCTCGCAGCGCTGCGCGAGTTTGCGCGCATCCTTCGGCCGGGCGGTGTCCTGCTGGTTCGCGTCCCGGCGCACGACTGGCTGCGCGGTAAGCATGATGCCGCCGTTCACACGGCCCACCGCTACGGGCGGGCAGAGCTACGGGAGAAGCTGGCGACAACCGGGTTCCGGGTGGAGCGGCTCACGTACGCCAACTGCCTGCTCTTCCCGCTCGCCCTCCTCAAGCGACTGTTGGAGCAGGGCGACCGCGACGTGCGCGGCGACCTGGCGCCGCCGACCTGGCCGGTCAACGCCGGCTTCGCCGCGGTCCTTCAAGCTGAGGCGGTGCTGCTTCGGCGGACCGACCTGCCCTGGGGCCTCTCCCTCTTCGCGCTCGCGCGCCGGTCCAGCTAGCGGCACAGTCGAAACCGCAGAGGCGCAGAGAACGCAGAGAAGGTCGGAGAGAAACCGTACTGTCATTCGTCGCCTCTTTGCGTCGTCTCTGCGTCCTCCGCGCCCTTGCGGTTCGTTTCCCCGGGGGTTCCCTCGTTCTACGTGAGTCGGATCAGGCCCTTCCGGAGGGCCGTCGTAACGGCCTCGGTGCGGTCGGAGACGCCGAGCTTTTGCAGAATGTTGCTGACGTGCGCCTTCACCGTCTTCTCGGTGACGACCAGGCTGCGGGCGATCTCCTTGTTCCGGCGACCGTCGGCCATCAGCTTGAGCACCTCCATCTCACGCTCGGTCAGCCCCTCGCCGGGCGGCGCCTGGCGCGAGAGCTGGGAGAAGCGGGCGACGAGCTTGCTGGCGACGACGGGCTCCAGGAGTGATTCGCCGCGGGCGGCGGCCCGGATCGCCTTGAACAGATCATCGCGGGTTGCGCCCTTGAGCAGATAGCCGCGCGCGCCGGCCTCGATCCCCTGGAAGATGTACTCGTCCGAATCGTAGGTCGTCAGGACGATCATCTCGACCTCCGGGCGCTCGGCGCGGATCTGCCGGATCGCCTCGACGCCGTTGAGGCGCGGCATCTGCAGGTCCATGAGGACGACGTTGGGCCGGAGCCGCTTCGCCATCTCCACGGCCTGGAGGCCGTCGGCCGCTTCGCCGACAACCTCCAGGTCGGGTTGCGGCTCGATCATGGCCGAGAGGCCCTCGCGTACGACCGGGTGGTCGTCGACGATCAGGATGCGGATGGGATCCATCGTACCTCCTTGGGGTCGATCGGCACCGTCACCGTGAGCTCGGTGCCGTGGCCGGGGGCGCTGCTGACGTTGAGGTTTCCGCCGACGAGCTGCGCCCGCTCCCGCAGGCCGACGAGTCCGAAGCCACGGCGCTTCTCCGTGCCATCGGGTCGGGCCGCCGAGTCGAACCCGACGCCGTCGTCGCGCACCGTCAGGCGCACCCAGTCGGCGCCGCCTTCCAGCTCGACGGCAACGTGCGAGGCACGGGCGTGCTTGCGGACGTTGTTCAATGCCTCCTGAGCCACCCGGAACAGGCAGCTCTCCGCCTCCGGCGGCAGGCGGCGGACGCCATCGGCGTCGAGATCGACGGCGATGCCGCTTTCCTCGTGGAGACGGCGGATCTCGCCCTGGATCGCTTCGGTCAGCGTCCCGGCTTCGAGCGGGGCCGACCGCAGGTTCCAGACCGAGCGGCGCGCCTCAGAGAGCGCGTCCCGCGCCAGCTCCAGCGCCTTCCGCAGGCGCGCCTGCGCCCGCTCCGGCTTCGGCTCGAAGAGCTGGTCGCTCGCTTCGAGCTGAAGGACAATGCCCGTGAGCTGCTGGGCGAGGCCGTCGTGCATCTCACGGGCGAGGCGATTGCGCTCCTCCAGGGTGGCCCGGCCGCGCGATTCCGCAAAGAGCCGCGCATTCTCCATCGCGACGGCGATCTGATCGGCAATGGCCCGCAGAATAGCCGGGTCGTCGTCGTCGAAGGCGTTCGGCTCGGCGTGCTGGACGGAGAGCGCGCCGATGGCCGCGGGGCCAATGGCGATGGGGACGACGAGCTCGGCGCGCGCCTGCTCCAGCCCCGCGGCCGGCCGGTAGCGGGGCTCGCGCAGCACGTCGTTCGCCAGCACCGGCTCGCCGTGCTCGACGACCCAGCCGATGATGCTCTCTGCCGGCCAGATCGTGCCGACCTCCGGCGCCCCGGTCGCCGTCGCCGCCAGCGCCCGCAGGCGCAGCGCATCGCCCTCCCGGAGGAAGATGGCGACGCTGTAGCAGCGAAAGGCGGCGAACACCGTCTGGGCCACCGAGGGGAGCAGGTCTTCCAGCGCGAGGATGGACGTCACCCGCTGGCCGATCTGGTTGATGGTGCGGAGCTGGTCCGCCCGGCGAAGGAGCTGTCTGGTTCGATCGGCGACCTTCGACTCGAGCCCGGCGTTCAGCTCGGCCAGGTTGCGCGCCATCAAGTTGAACTCGGCGGCCAGCACGCCGACCTCGTCATCGCTCAGGACGGGGGCCCGGTGGCTCAGGTCGCCGGCGGCGATCCGGCGGGTGCTCAGCGTGAGCAGCCGGATCGGCCGTGAAAAGGCGCGCGCCGCCAGAAGGGCGGCGACGGCGACGCCGGCCAGGACGATGGCGGTGAGGAGCTGGAGGGACTGGAGGTAGGCAGCCTGGCTGTCGCGGATTTGGGCCGCCGTATCGACGGCGGCCTGGACGGCGACCGCACGTGGGCGCAGGAGCGCCAGCACCCAACCGGTGCTGCGCACCGGCGCGTACGCGAGCAGCACCTGCCGGTCGTCCAGATCCAGCTCGGTCACGCCGCTGGTGCCCCCGGTCAGCGCAGGCAGCGCCAGCCAGACCGCCGGGTAGCTCGAGCTGCGGAGGTCGGGCGCCAGCGTCTCTGCCAGGGGCTCCTGCCGTGGCGGCAGGCCGAGCGCGGCGACGGTCTCGTCGCTGGCGGCGACCAGGCGGCCCTGGGAATCGATCAGGAAGGCATGCCCTTCACGGCCCACCTCCGCCGCGAGCGCACTCTCGACGACCTGGAACAGCGGCACGTCGACCGCCGCCACCCCTTTGAAATCGCCCGCGCGCGTGTAGATCGGCGCGCCGGCCGAGAGCACGGGCTCGCTGCCGGTCAAGTCGTCCAGGTGAGGCGCCGTCCAGACGGCCTCCCGCCGCGGGTTGCGGCCCGGGCCGGCCGCAACGGCGGCGCTCCACCGCATGGGGTCATCGTCCGGCCGGCTGACGTCGAGCCGGGGGTAGACGCGGGCGGTCCGACTGGCCGTCGCGACGTAGGCCGCCGATTGGTAGGAGGCGCTGCGGCGCAACGGCTCGAAGACGAAGTCGAGGTGGGCCAGCAGATTCAGCTCCTCGACCAGCGCGTCGTCCAGGGGAACCGACGCCGGGACGAAGGTGCCGAACCGCTCGCCGAGCATGGCCAGGAGCTCACCCCCTGTCCCGCGGACGAGCCGCTGGCGGGCGTCCCAGTACGGGTCGTAGCGGAACAGGTGCGGATTGTCGTAGAGGTAGGCGGCATAGGCGGCGACCGCCACGGCATCCGATCGCGCACGCTCGAAGATCACCTCGTCGCGCCGCGCCGTCTCGACCGCCAGTTGCTCGAGCTGGGCCAGCGCCTGATCCGTCAGCGCCCGTCCCCCCTCGGCGACCGCCAGCTCCCCGACCTGGTAGATCACGGCGAGCGAGAGCAGGGCGAGCAGCGCCGCCGGCACAATGGCGGTGCCCACCAGCAGGAACAGGAGCTTGGTGCCGAGAGTCGCACGAAACCCGCCGAGCAGTTGCATGGCACCTGAGTATATACCAGCGGTGCGTCATGCGTCATACGTCACTCCTTGCCGCGCACCGGAAGCAGGATGAGCCGAATCGCCGTTTCGGCGGCGTCGGCGACGAGTGCGGGGGCCTGGCCGGCGGCTTCGGCGAGCGTCATGGGGCGCGACGTGATGCTCAGCACGGCGTCGATCCCGTGCGCGAAGACGGCGCGGTAGCCTTCGCCGATGCCGCCGACGATCGCGACTACCGGGACGCCTGATCGGCGGGCGACCTCGGCGACGCCGACGGGGGTCTTGCCGAAGACCGTCTGGCCGTCGATCTGTCCCTCGCCCGTGAACACGAGGTCGGCGCCACGGACGCGCGCCTCGATCCCGACGGCTCCGACGACGAGCTGAACGCCTCGCTGGAGGCGGGCGCCCAGGAAGGCGACGAGTCCGGCGCCCAGCCCGCCGGCCGCCCCGGCGCCGGGGAGATCACGGACCTGGATGCCCAGGTCACGCGCCACCACGGCGGCGTAGTGGTCGAGCGCCGCGTCGAGCTCGGCGACCATGGCCGGCGTTGCCCCCTTTTGCGGTCCATAGACCGCCGAGGCGCCTGTGGGGCCACAGAGCGGGTTCGTGACGTCGCTGGCGACGCGGAAGGTGCTTGCGCGGACGCGCGGGTCGAGGTCTGCCGTATCGATGCGGTCGAGCCGGGCCAGCGCGGCGCCGCCGAACGGCAGCTCGTCGCCCCTGGCGTCGAGAAAGCGAACGCCGAGGGCACGGGCCACGCCGGTGCCGCCGTCGTTGGTCGCGCTGCCGCCGATGCCGACGATGAACGACCGACAGCCGGCGTCCAGCGCGGCCCGGATGAGCTGGCCGGTGCCGAACGTCGTGGTCAGGCGGGGATTGCGCCGTTCGGGCGGCACCAGCGGCAGGCCCGAGGCCGCCGCCATCTCGACGACCGCAGTCTTGCCGTCGCCAAGGATGCCCCAGACGGCGTCGACCGGCTCGCCGAGCGGACCGAGGACGCGCGTATGGACCAGCCGTCCGCCGGTCGCATCGACGAGAGCCTGGACGGTCCCCTCGCCGCCGTCGGCCATCGGCACGAGGTCGAGTCGGGCGTCCGGCACCACCCGCCGGACACCCTCGGCCATCGCTCGAGCGACTTCGAGTGCGGTCAGCGTTCCCTTGAAGGACTGGGGGGCCAGGACGACGTGTAGCGGCGTCGACATCGCTCCATTCCTTTGCTTCCGGCTTCGTTCGTTTCCTTGCTTCGTTCGCGACCATCATGTGTCTTGACAGGGCGCGGAGCGAGTGGTAGACTGCGGCCTGCTCCGGTTCCATCACGCGCGAGGGTCTGCGGCGTGAACGTCATGCGCTACACCGTCCTCGACCGCCGCGGTGGCGTCAGCTTTATCGGCGCCTGTGAGGCGCTCCGCGCGCTCGTCGCCGGGTGTAGCGCCGACCCCCGCGATCTCGACGGGCTGCTCGCCGAAGCGGCGCGCTACTACCCGACGATTCGGGAGTACGTCCTCAGCGGCCTGGCCATCTTCGACGAGCATAACGTCCCGGACAACTACGCCGCCATTCACGAAGCCATCCGGTTCGCACCCGCCGTCGAGGTGCCCGTGTTCCGGATCGGCGATGACCTGACGCTGAAGACCAGCCTCCAGCCTATCAAGGCGGGGGTCATCCTCTTCAATCTGCCGGACCGGCGGATCGTCCAGATCCAGAACAGCTACGCCGAGATCGAGCGCGCCGGGCGCATTCGCGTGCCCGGCACCCTGTTCACTCGTCCCCGGGTCTTCCCCTACCGCCTGCCGGCGGAGTGGTCGATCGTCCCCTAGAGGGGTGCCGAGAGACAACGAACCGCCAGAACGCCAAGAACGCCAAGGTGAAGGGTTCGGAGTTTCTGGTTTGCGGTTTCTGGTTATCGCCGGCATAGCCGTGAACCGGCGCGCAAACCAGGAACCAGAAACCCGATGCTTGCCGTCGTGGCGGTTCGTCGTCTCTCGGAACCGCGCTCGCTCAGCCCGGCAGACCACTGCGCGCGTTGGCGCCGGCGTAGACACGGTTTGCGGCGGCGGCGGCGGCGCCGAACTCGACGCGGATGCCCTGGCGGTGGATCGCTCGGTCGAGGGCGGCCAGGGCGAGCAGCACCGTTGCCGGCTGCGCGTTGTAGCCCATCAAGCCGATCCGCCAGATGCGCCCGGCCAGCGGGCCGAAGCCGGCGCCGATCTCGATGTTCTCGACGTCGAGCAGCTCCCGGCGCAGCCGGACGTCGTCGACCCCGTCTGGCACCCAGACGGTAGTCAGCATCGGCAGCCGGTGGCCGGATTGGGCGAACAGCTTCAGCCCCATCGCCTCCAGCCCGGCCTGGAGCGCGTCGCCGTTCACCTGGTGGCGGCGGAACCGCTCGGCCAGCCCTTCCTCGTGCGCCATCTGGAGCGCCTCGGCAAGCGCGTAGAACTGCGTGATCGGCGCGGTATGATGATAGCGGGCGTCGCTCGACCAGTAGGTCCAGATGGCCTCGACGTCCAGATACCAGCTCCTGGCCGGCGACCGGCGGCTTTTCAGAGCCTGCCAGGCCCGCTCGCTCAGGGTGATCGGCGAGAGGCCGGGCACCGAGCCGAGGCATTTCTGGGAGCAGCTATAGGCGTAGTCGATGCCCGTGGCGTCGACGTCCACCGGCAAGCCGCCAAGCGATGTGACGCAATCGGCGATGAGGAGGGCGCCGTGCTCGCGCGCCAGGTGGGCGATCGCGCCGAGCGGCTGATGCACTCCGGTCGACGTCTCGGCGTGGACGGCGACGACGGCCTTGAATGGTCCGCCGGTCTTGAGCGCCTGAGCGATCTGGTCGGGCTCGACGATGCGGCCGAACTCGGCTTCGACGGTGGTGACGGCGGTGCCCGCCCGCCGTGCGACCTCGGCGATGCGCTGGCCGAAGAAGCCGGCGACGGTGACGAGAACGCGCTCGCCGGGCTCGACGAGCGAGACGAAGCCGGCCTCCATGCCGCTGTGGCCAGTGCCGGCGATGGCGAGCGTCACGAGGTTGTCCGTGCCGAAGACCGGCCTGAGCAGGTCGCCGGTTCGGTGCATGATCCGCAGGTACACCGGGTCGAGATGGCCGAGCAGCGGCGCGATACTTGCCTGGAGGACCCGAGGGTGGACGTTGGCGGGGCCGGGGCCGAGCAGGGTTCGGGCCGGCGGGGTGAGCTCCGGGAGGCTAGCAGTCATCAATGACCTCCTCGAAAAAGGATGCCGGAATCTACCGACGACGATTATAGCCAGGAAAGCGCCGGGCGGCAAACGGATCCCCTGGTTTCTGGTTTCTCGTTGTAACTATTCAGCCGTCTGGGAAGCGTCTATAATGGGGAGCGAGCTTGCCCCGACGGATGGTGATGGAACAGAACGTGTGTAGGCAGTACCCGTG
>JACQGW010000442.1 GCA_016199325.1 Chloroflexota bacterium | reverse complement strand
GCGACGACTTCGATGCAGGGGAACCCTGGCCGGAGAGGATGTGTGGAGCGGAACCGGCGGACACGGGAGAGCGTGAACCCGGCGTCGGCGACGGCGCGGCTGAGAGAAGCGAGCGTGAATCCGGCCATGTGATGCTCCCCGGAGTGGCTCTGCTCGCCGTAGACCCATTGCTGCCAGGCGGGGTAGGTGCAGCCGAGCGCAAGGATCTCCTGCATGTCAGGTACCTCGACGGTGAGGAGGCCGCCGGGGGCAAGCCAGCCGTGGACGAGCATGAGGACGTCGCCGGTGCGGCGCCAACTGAGATGCTCGAGAACGTGTGAGAGCAGGATCTCTGTGGCGCCGGTGAACTGCATGGCGGTGAAGTCGCCGATCCGATCGGCTGGTGGGCGAAAGTCGATGTTGATCCAGCCTGGCCGGTAGTCGCTGCCGCAACCAACATTGATCTTCACGTCACCGCGGGAATGAGCTGGTCGGCAGTCGTGAACAGGTGGCCGCAGTCGATGTGGCGGAGCAGGTAGACACCGGCTGGGTAGATGTTGTCGCCGGCCGGCTCGACGTCTCTGCCGGCGGCGAGCTGGGCGTGGAGGTCGGGGAGGTTCGGGCCGAGCTGATGGTAGAGCGGGCTTGTGGTCGGCCACCGGCCGGCGTTGATTTCGGTGGGCCGCGGGATGCCGTCGCGGTCTTCGCGGAGGTCGACGGCGTAGATGCCGTGCGGGGCCGGGTCAACCGCGAGCACCGCTTCGGACGCGACGATCGACACGGACTTGTCGTGGACGGTGACGGCGACGGCAGGTGTGCCGGTGCGGCCGGTCGGGGTGAGGTGCGGGTAGATCCATTCGAGCCGCTCCCGCAGGAACCCGGCAACGAGACGGCCGCTGTGCCAAAGGCTCGTCCAGCAGTAGTCGCGGCCCGGCAGATACTCTTCCGCGATCCACTCCCAGCTGGGCTCCTGGACGTGCCAGTAGCGGAGCCAGTGGTAGCCGCCGCGGAGGTCTTCGACGAGGGTGGCGCCGCGGGCGCCGGCGCCGCGAGCGGCGCGGAGCCAGAACGGCAGACCGCAGATGTCGCGGGCGACGTGAAGCCAGTCTGGTGTTTCCGCGCCGACCGGAACTGGTTTGGTGCGGCGGAGGCCGGCGGCGTGCCAGAGTTCACAGGCGCGCCGCTTGTCCTGACACGCTTCGATGACGGAGAGCGGCGGAAGAAGCACGCTCGCGCGGCGTTCGGCGGCGGGATCGGCGAGCCGTTCGCGGTTCTCGGCGAGCCAACGAACAGCCCGCTCGGGCTGCGCGTGAATCACGTCGTCCACGTCACCGAGGGCGCTAGTCAGGATCGCGAGGTACGACGGGTCGTCCATCGGCGGGCACGTCATCGTCTCCGCGCAGAACGGCTCCGCCCACGGGAGGTGATACCCGTTCTCGTCTACGCCGACGACGTAGCAGCCGGCTGCGTGAAGGGCGCGGCATACGTTGACACCAGCGGGACCACCCGCGCCGATGACCACTACTCTCATGCGGCCACCGGGAGCGCCGATAAACCGGGGCAGCGAGGAGCCCGGGGCGGGTCGTGGGGAGAGACGAGTGTGACCAGGCCGCCGCCGAGGACACGGGCCCGCTCACACGCGGCCTGCGCTGGTTCTACCGCGCGGTCGCCGCGCCGCGGCGGCAGCATTGTCTGCGCCCGGCCCGGGTACAGGTCGGCCGCGACATGCGGCATGTACAGCGGCTGCCCCGCAGCGAGCGTGTACCTGCCGGGGCCGAGCACGGCAGCCCAAAGGACGAGGGCGACGGCGGCGTCGAGGCTGATGAAGTACCGCCAGCACGGGGTGACAGGTAGCGGCGCGTCGACCGGAAGGGCAGCCCAAGTCTCGAAGACGTTCCCGGAGGATTCGCGGACGTTGAAAAGCCGCGCGACCGACCCGCCAGCGTTGAGCGTCATCCGTTCCGCGATCAACTTCGTGGCGCCGTAGACGGTCTCCGGGTCAGCCGCCTTACAGGTCGAGGCGAGCACCGGGCGGGCGTTGACGCGGGCGGCGTACCGGAGCATGTTCGCGGTCCCGGTGACGTTCGTCTCCACGGTCGCCTGAGGGTCGAGCTCTCCTTCCGGCGCGTGCTTCGCAGCGGCGAGATGAAGGATCACGGTTGGGGTGAGAGCCGCGGGCCAGGCGGCGAAGCTGCGGTGGGAGCGAACGTCGAGGGTGTCGATGTCGGTCGGGTAGCAGCGGATGCCGGCGTCAGCGAGAAGACCGGCGACTCTCGCGCCGATGCTGCCCGACGCGCCGGTGATCAGGATCTTCTCGGCTGCGAGCCGCTCGAGCGGCTCAGCCGCGGTCAGCATACGGCCGCCTCCCTGTGTGCCCGGACGAGCCGCTGGAACCGAGCGAAGTTCGCGGCCGTGACAGCCGTGACGTCCCGGCGCCGCGTCGTGTAGTTCCCGAGGTGCCGCAACCCGACCTCCGCCTCGATGAGCTTCATCCCGGCAGCCCTGGCTCGGACGCACAAGTCGTTGTCGCTGTAGTAAGCGGGCTCCTCATAGATCGTGTCGAACCCGTGCAGCGCGCGAAGGTCGCTGGTCATCCCGGCGAGGCACCAGCCGGACAGGTACGCGTAGGCGCGACCGTCGACGGCGGCGTGGCGGCCCGGGTCGAGCTCGGCGCCGACGAGCACCCCGGGTCGGAGCTGACCACGGATAGCGTCCAGCCAGCCTATCCGCGTGTGCACCACGTCGTTGTTCAGGAACAGCACCGCGTCCGTTCGGGCGGCGGCGAGGCCGACGTTCGAGGCGCCTGCGTAGCCGGCGTTGACGGCCAGGCGGCAGCCGGGAAGGGGCAGCGGAGGCTCGCTCGCGTTGTCGATCACGTAAACCTTGTCTCCGTTCCGGAGAGGAGCCGCTACGAGGGCGGCAAGGTACCCGTCTGTGAGCTCATGAGCGTTGCGCCACGGCGTGACGACGGTGATCGTCACGCGGCTATCGCTTCCGCCGGCCGGAGCTGCGTCTCGAGGTCGGCGAGCGCGGGCCGCCAGTGCTGCTGGTAGACGGCCCGGTGGTCGTAGCTGACCGCGAACTCGCGGGCGGCCGCACGTCGAGCCGCCGCGTCGTCGTATGCGGCTTCGAGCGCTTCGGCGATCCCCTCGACCGCCGGGACCTTCTGCCACGAGGACTGCTCGCTCCACCACCGGTCGCCCTCGACGGCCCAGCCGGGGCCGATCAGCTCGCTCATCGCCGTCCAGTCGGTCGCGATCACAGGGGTCCCGCACGCCTGCGCCTCTAGCAGCGGAATGCCGAAGCCTTCGCCGTAAGCTGGGTTGAGGAGCACGTCCATGGCGGAGTACAGCTCGGCCATGTGCCCGCGGGGGAAGGAGAGGAGGTAGTTGTACGGGTCGCATGTTTTGACGGCGCCCTGGAGGCCGAGCGCTTCGGCGGCGGCGAGTACGTCCATGCCGTGGACGTGGCCGCGCGGCTCGGTGTGCAGGTAGAGGATCGCTTCAGGGTGCGCGTGGC
>JACQGW010000039.1 GCA_016199325.1 Chloroflexota bacterium | reverse complement strand
TCGAACCACCAGTGGCCGAACAGCTCCGTATCGTAGGCCGAGACGACAACGCCCGGCGTCGGGTGGTCGGCGGCGTACTCCTGCAGCCGCCGCGCCACCAGACCGACGAAGTGGTCGGCGTGCGCCGCAACCTGCCCGTACGCCCGCTCGGGGTTCCAGGGCTCCTTGCGGCCGAGGTCGCCGGACGCGTCGGTCACCCGCCAGTACTGGAGGCCGCTCTCGGGATCGCGCCGGTGGAACTCCCGATAGCCGAAGTCGCCGGGGTAGCCGTGGGCGGCCGACCAGACCTGAAGGCCCGTCGGCGCATCCCGGCCGAAGACGGCCACCTGGGTCGATTGGACGTAGTACGGCCGCAGGGTCGTCCGCTCGGTCGGCGCCGGCTGCGGCTCGGGGCGCTGGACGAACCGGCGCCTGACAAGCCCGTACGGGCCGACGGCGTCGCCGACGGCTATGCCGACCAGCCGGCCTCCTTCGAGGACGTGCGTGTCGGTGAAGAAGTAGCGCAGGTTGAACCCCGCCAGGAGCTCCTCGATGCCCGGCTTGTAGTACGGTCTGCCGTCCTCTTTCCAGTAGGCCGGACGATAGGCGCACTCGGGCAACCAGACGCCATGCGGCGCCCTGCCAAACGCGCGGCGATAGCTCTCGACGCCGGTCTTGAGCTGTCCGTAGATGCTCGAATCGCGTTCGAGCAACGGCAGGTAGGCGTGCGTCGCCGCGCTCGTGATGATGTCCAGGTTGCCGGCGTCCTGGAGGCGGCGGAAGCCGCCGACGACGTCCCGGTCGTAGCGGTGGCGCAGGCTCTGATGGATGCCGCCGTAGTAGTCGGCGTAGAAGCGGGCGAGGCCGGCAAACGTCTCGTCGCCCTCGCGCTCGAACCGCTCTTCATCGCGGCGGGCGGCGCTCGCCTTCTCGTCCAGATAGACCTCGAAGTGGTCCAGAACGTCCCTGTCGCCGATCTGCTCGACGAGGATCGGCGTCAGCCCAATCGTCAGGCGTGGCTCGATGCCCTCGGCCTTCAGGTCGTGGAGGGCGTTCAGGAGAGGGAGATAGGTCTCGGCGATCGCTTCGTGCAGGATGTCCTCGCCGAACGGCCAGGACCCCGCGTTGCGCACGTAGGGGATGTGCGAGTGGAGCACGAAGGTGAAGGAACCGGCAGCCATTGTCGCGTCTCCAGAACCAGGCGTTCAAGTCATTATACCATCCAGGACGGCCACGCCGGTTTGACCGACCGAACGCCCGGTGTATAATGGCTTCAGACCCCCGCCAGCTTCGCCATCCCTCTCAGTGGGAGAGGGGCCGGGGGTGAGGGCTCTCGTCTCCTCTCTCAGTGGGAGAGGGACCGGGGGTGAGGGTTTTGCAAAGGAGCAACCGCATGAAGAAGACCATCGCCGACGTCGACGTCGCCGGAAAGCGGGTCTTCGTCCGCGTCGACTTCAACGTCCCCATGGACCCGAAGACCCGCCAGATCCTCGACGACACCCGCATCCGCGCCGCTCTGCCGACGATCCGCTCTCTGATCGACCACGGGGCCAGCGTGATCCTGGCCTCCCACCTGGGCCGGCCCAAAGGTCCATCGGAAGACCTGCGCATGGCCCCGATCGCCCGCCGCCTGGCCGAGCTGCTCGACCGTCCGGTCCAGACGGCGCCGGACTGCGTTGGGCCTGAAGTGGAAGCCGCGGTCGGCCGCCTGCGGCCGGGCGACGTGTTGATGCTCGAGAACGTCCGCTTCCACCCGGAAGAGGAGAAGAACGACCCCGAATTCGCTCGCAAGCTGGCCAGCCTGGCCGACCTCTACGTGAACGATGCCTTCGGCACCGCCCATCGGGCGCACGCGTCGACGGCCGGCATCGCCCGGCATCTCCCCGCCGTCGCCGGCTTCCTGATGGAGAAGGAGATCGAGCACCTCGGCCGGATCCTGGAGCACCCCGCCCGGCCGTTCGCCGCCGTCATCGGCGGCGCCAAGATCAGCAGCAAGATCGCCGTGCTGAAGAGCCTCCTCCAGCGGGTCGATGCGCTCCTGATCGGCGGCGGCATGGCCAATACCTTCCTCAAGGCCCGGGGCTATGAGATCGGCCGCTCGCTCGTCGAAGACGACCAGCTCGATACAGCCCGTGATCTGATGCAGGCGGCGACCGCGGCCGGCGTCCCGCTCCTCTTGCCGGTCGACGTCACCATCGGCGACCACTACGCGGCGGACGCCGAGCGGCGGGTGGTCGAGGTCGGCCAGATCCCGGCCGACTGGTCGATCATGGACATCGGCCCGCGCACGGCCGAGCGCTACGTCAAGGAGCTCCGCCGCGCCCGGACGGTCTTCTGGAACGGTCCGATGGGTGTTTTCGAGTTCCCGCGCTTTGCCGACGGCACGCAAGCGACCGCCAGGGCGCTCGCCGAGGTCGACGCGACGACGGTCGTCGGCGGCGGCGAATCGGTTGCCGCCGTCGAGCAGCTCGGCCTTGCCGACCGGATCACCCACGTCTCCACCGGCGGCGGCGCCTCCCTCGAGTTCCTCGAAGGCCGAACGCTGCCGGGGGTCCAGGTGTTGCAGGACAGGACGTAGGTTGTTGGGTTTGTGGTTTCTGGTTTCTGGTTGGGGTACGCAGTGCCCGTAACCAGAAACCAGAAACCCC
>JACQGW010000444.1 GCA_016199325.1 Chloroflexota bacterium | reverse complement strand
CCCCCGACCCCCGGCCCCCGAAGACCAGCCGCTCCCCGGGCCGCAGGCGGCGGGCCGGCCGCGCCAGTGCTTCCCACTCGCCGGGCGCCAGGCGCCGGAGCAGCAGGAGCTCGACCTGGCCGCCGGTTTCCGCTCGCCGGCCCAGGAGACGCGCCGGCAGGACGCGGGTGTCGTTGGCAACCAGCAGATCGCCGGGTTCGAGCATGGACGCCAGGTCGGCGAATCGGAGGTGGGTCAGGGCACCTGTCCGGCGGTCCACGACGAGGAGCCGCGCGCGGTCGCGCGGCGACACCGGCGTCTGCGCGATCAGGTGTGGCGGCAGGTCGTAAGCGAAGTCGTCGGTCCTCATCGGAGCAGCCGAAAGATCAGATTGAGCAGGATCGACAGCCCGTCCATCCTGTGCTCCCCTGGCCCCCATTATACTCCATCGTGCCGCCGCCTGTTTGACACCCGGCGGCATCGTTGGTAGACTTAGAAAAGAGATCGTGAAGACTCGCCCGAGTGTAAGCGCTCCAAATGGTCTATGAAACCCCCGAGACGACACCAGACCGGGTGCTGGGGTCGGTTCAACCGCCGACCGACTGGCTCGACGCTCTCCATTTGATCAGCCGCCGTCTCCTCTCCCGGCGTCCCGAGACGCTGGTCGCCGACGTTCTGGACCTGTGCCGGCAGGCGCTCGGCGCAGAGGCCGGCTTGCTTCTCTGGCAGGAACCGGGCGGTGCGCTGACGCCGGGGACCATCGTCGGGCTGCCGGCCGGCGTGCCGGCCAGCTCGGCCGATCGCCCGCCCTTCGATCGCCCCCAGACGGGGCCCGCGCTCGTCGGCCTGATGAGGGACCGTCTGGCCGAGCCGTTGCGCTGGCTCCGGCGTCTCCACTTTTCCCATGTGCTCATCGCTCCGCTGCCGGCCACCGGCGCGCCCGCGCACCGGGGATTCGCCCTCTTTTGCTTCCGGCAGACGCCGCCCGCCGGCCGGCTGACCTTCGGACAGGTGCTCGCCGACCAGCTCGCCATGGCCGAGCAAGAAGCTCGGCTCGAAATGGCGGAGGCCCAGCTCGAAGCGGCGGTAGCGCAACAGAAAGAGGCCCAGGAGCTGTTCCTGTCGGCCGTTTCCCATGAGATCAAGGGACCGCTCACGAACATGCAGGGGTACACCCAACTGGTGATTCGGTATCCCGATGCTCCCCCGGTGCAGCGCGCCCGCAACCTGGAGACCATCCTGACCGAGACTCGCCGTCTGACCCGACTGATCAACGAGATGACCGAAGCGGCCCGGCTGGAGAACAGCAGTCTCGAGATCGTCCTGCAGCCCGTCGACCTTGCCGCGCTGGTTCGGGAGATCGCCGATCAGGCCGCTCGCTCCGCCGCCGGCCAGCAGCGCGGCGTGGTCGTCGAGGGACCGACCGCCCTGCCGGCGGGGAACTGGGATCGCGACCGCCTGGGCGAAGCGATTGGTTACCTGGTCGAGCACGCGCTCCAGGAATCGCCTCCGGGGCACCCGGTCCGTATCTCCGTTGCCCAGGTCGGCGAGGAGGCCATTGTGGAGCTGGTGAGCGGGGGGACGCCGGCCGACTCTGAAGCCCTGCGTAACGCCTTCGTGCCGTTTTATCGTCTGGCGAAACCGGCCCGCATCCGCGGGGTGGGTCTCGGCCTGCCGCTCGCTCGACTGATCGTTGAGAGGCTCGGCGGGCGCATCGAGGCGGAGCCCATTCCTGGCGAGGGCAATCGCTACCGTGTCGAGCTACCGCTGGAAGTCAGGGGGCAGGGGGCAGGGGGCGGAGGAGCGGATTGGGTCCCGCCCCCCGGCCCCTGACCTCCGACCCTCATGAGGAGTTGATTGATGAGCTTTCTGTCCCACCTGGAGTGCCCGAAGTGTGGCCGCCACCACGCCGCCGACCGCCTGGCCAACCTCTGCACCTGCGGGTCGCCGCTCCTGGCCCGGTACGACCTCGATCTGGTCGCCCGCAAGTTCCAGAAAGCCGCCCTCGCCGAACGTGAGCCCACCCTCTGGCGGTATCGCGAGCTGTTGCCCGTCGCCGACGACGCTGCCATCGTGACGCTCGGCGAAGGGCTAACGCCGATCTCGCCGCTACGGCGGCTGGGCGAGCAGTTTGGCCTGCGGAACCTGTTTCTCAAGGACGAGGGGCTGTTGCCGACGGGGACCTTCAAGGCCCGCGGCGCCGCCGTGGGCGTTAGCCGGGCCAGGGAGCTGGGGGCAACGGCCATCGCCATGCCGACGGCCGGCAATGCCGGCGGTGCCTGGGCCGCCTACGCCGCCCGCGCCGGGATGAAGGCGCTCGTCGTGATGCCCGCGGACGCACCGGCGGTGACGATGAAGGAGGTTCAGGTTGCTGGCGGGCAGCTCTACCTCGTCAACGGCCTGATCTCCGACGCCGGCCGCATCGTGGCACGGGCAGTGCAGAAGGGCGGCTGGTTCGATGCATCCACACTGAAGGAGCCCTACCGAATCGAAGGCAAGAAGACGATGGGACTGGAGGTCGCCGAGCAGTTCGGCTGGTCGCTGCCGGACGTCATCCTCTACCCGACGGGCGGCGGCGTCGGGCTTATCGGCATGTGGAAGGCGTTCGACGAGCTGGAGGCCATCGGCTGGATCGGGCCGAAGCGCCCCCGCCTGGTGGCCGTCCAGCCCACCGGCTGCATGCCCATTGTCCGGGCATTCCAGGAGGGGAAGGCCGAGAGCCAGTTCTGGCAGGGGGCCCATACCGTTGCCGGTGGCATCCGTGTCCCGAAGCCGCTCGGGGACGCGCTGATTCTGCGGGCGATCCGCGAGACAGAGGGCGAGGCTATTGCCGTCGAGGACGCCGAGATCCTGGCCGCGATGCAGTTGCTGGCACGGACGGAGGGGCTCTTTGTCTGCCCGGAGGGGGCCGCGACGGTCGCGGCCATTCGCCAGATGCGAGATCGGGGCCTGGTCGGCGCGAGCGAGCGGATCCTGCTCTTCAACACAGGGGCGGGCCTGAAGTACTCGGAGCTGGTGTCGATCGAAGCGCCCGTGATCGAGCCAGATCAGGACGTGTGAGGTGCCATGACGACAGGCGAACGGCGGGGTTGGCGGCGGCGGGGCCGGGGACGGCGGCGCGAGCGTGAGAAGCCGTCCGAGGTCGTCGCGGTCGAAGTGGAGCAGGTCGAGGATCTGACGCTCCAGGTCGGCCAGCAGGTGCAGTTCTATCCGTACTTCCGTCCTGCCGGCGGCTTCCCACGCACCGGTGTGGTCATCCGGACCGGCGACACCGTGGACGTCAAGTGGGAGGATGGGCGCATCTCTCACATGCTCCAGCCCGTCCTGCTGCAACCGGTCGACGACGAAGCGCCGACGGGGGAGTTCGAGGAGTTCTCCGTCCACAACTACCGGCCCTAGTGGCCGGCCACGCTGATTCTGATGGATGCGGCTTGCCGATATCATGCGTCATGCGTCATGCGTCAGCGTTCGACGGGTGCTACCCAGCAAGATCACTGTGGTGTTCCACTAGTGGGTCATCTGCCAAGTTCTTTGGCATTGCTCCCCACGGCGCTGGCTGGGCAACGCCGCCGCCCAATGGCAGATCTAATGGCAAATGACCCACTAGCTCCTCGGGCTGAGCTGTCGAGGCGCGGGGCTGCGGCTCGGCCGCCGTCAGAGGTGAGCGTCTGACGGGTCTCGCTGGACGCGCAGAAACGGGGCGAGGTCGCCGTAGGCGGCGAGCACTTCGTCGCGCAGGATGAGGTTCTCGGCGTCGGCGAGCGCCGGCGTCAAGGGATGGCGGCGACCGAGCGCGAAGCGGAGCTGATTGGCCAGCTCCAACGACTGCTGCAAGCCTGCGACGAGGTCGCCCTCGGCCATGCCAGTCCGCTCGGCCAGCAGGGCCAATCTGCTGCCGTTCGTCCAGGCCAGGCCAACGCCGCTCAGCAGCTCCTCGATCGGCTCTGTGAGCGCCAGGTCATATCGGGCCTCCAGGCGGCCCACCTCCAGCAGGAGCTGACCCAGGCCGAGGCGGAGCGCCGAAAGGCGTGGTGTGAGGGCCAGCCGATGGCGGGATCCCCGGTCGAAGGCGAACCAGGTAAGCACCTCGGCCAGCTCGGCCGGGGCGAGACTGTCCAGCCAGCCGCCCAGGACAACCTCGGCGAGCGGCAGCGCCCGGTCGCCGCTCAAGTGCCGGAGGAACCGGGCCCGGCGGGTCGGCCGTCCCAGGTGGAGATAGCCGAAGTGCTCGAGGACCTGCCGCCGGGCCCGGACCTCGGCCCGGTAGCGGGCCAGGTGCTGGCGCTCGCCGCTCGATCGTCCACGGTGGGGCTGGCCCTCTCGCCTGACCCAGCGATTATCCCGCCGCCGAACCCACTGTGGAGCGAAGGCCGAAGCGTGATCGCGCGCCTGAAACGCCTGAAGGCTCTCGGCCAGAAAGCGAGCGACCCGCTCGGCGTCGTCCGGACCCGACCAGAGGGCGAGGAACGTCGGATAGCCGGGGCGGAAGGCGCTCTCCAGTGGGAGGAGCGGCTGGCGAACCATCGCCAGTTGCGGCTCTTCCGGCAGGCCCGGCACCAGCGGCACCACGGCGACGCCGAGCGCGTCCAGCCCACGCCGTCCGGCTCGCCCCGCCAGTTGATAGTACTCGTTGGGCAGCAAGGGCCGCCGCGACTGGCCGTCGAATTTCGTCAGGTCCCCGACGACGACGGCCCGGGCCGGCGCGTTGATACCGAGCGCCAGCGTATCGGTCGCACACACGACTCTCAGGAGGCCGCCCGCGAACAGCTCTTCGACGAGTGCCCGAAGCTGCGGCAGCATGCCGCCGTGGTGGAAGGCGACGCCGCGCGGGAGGAGCCGGCGGAGCAGGTCGACCTGTTCGCCGGTCTGCTGGCCGGGCACCAGCGCCTCGAGGCGGGTCAGGGCGGTATCGGCAGCCGCCCGTGCGGCCGCGCCGTTCAGCAGCCTGAGCCGGGCACAGCTCTCGGCGGCAACCTCCACGGCGCGCCGACCGAACCGGAAGTAGATGGCCGGGAGCAGATCGTCTGCCGCCAGCGCCCGAACGACCTCCCAGGGCTCGATGGCCTCGTCTATCGCTGCGCCGCTCGGCAGATTCAGGGACAGACGGCCGCCCGGCCGGTCGTCGTCGGCTTTCGGTCGCGGAGGCGGCAGCGGTTGCAGTCGGCCCTGGCGGAGAACGCGGTGCTCCAGCGGCACGGCGCGCTCCTGGTGCTCGACGAGCACCAGATCCCGCCCCCGGGTGCGAAGCCAGGCGGCGATCTCGCGGGCGTTGGGAACCGTGGCGGAGAGCGCCAGCACCGCCCATGTGTTGGGCGTCAGCAGCAGTGACTCCTCCCAGACCGTCCCGCGGTCGTGATCGGCCAGGTAGTGAACCTCGTCGAAGATGACTGTTCCCCGGCGAGGGAAGCCCGAATCGGAATCGGACTCAAGCAGCCAGTTGCGGAAGATCTCGGTGGTCGCCAGGATGACCGGCGCCTCCGGGTCGAGCGTGACGTCGCCGGTGACGAGGCCGACGCGCGGTCCCTGGTAGCCGGGCAGGTCCCAGGTTGCCAGCAGGTTGCGCAGATGGCGGTACTGCTGGTTGGACAGCGCTTTGAGCGGCGTCGTGTAGACAATGCGCTCTCCCCGCCGAAGCGCGCGGAAGATGGCGAACTCGGCGACGAGCGTCTTGCCCGTCCCGGTCGGCGCGCAGAGCAGGACCGACCGGCCGGCCGAAAGGTGCTCCATCGCCTGGACCTGGAACGGGTCGAGAACAAGCCCGCGGCGCGCCGCGAAGACGGCGATAGCGTTCTCGCCCTCGCTCGGTCCGCTCATCTCATCAGGAGATCGCCCGGATCGGCGGTCGCCGCCGGAAACGTGGTCGTGATGCATAGGGAAAAGATACCATAGCGGCAGTGCCGAGTGCAGCTTGACAGGCTCATCGGAACCTCCTATGCTGCCTCCTGGAAGGCAGACCCAGGGCGAGCAGCGCCAAGGCGAACCTCGGTCGGTGACCTGTTCTCACGGCTCGGTCTTCGGCCCTGTCAGATCATTGGCGAAAGGAGCATTCCCGTGCGTGTCGTCGACGTCAGGACCACCATCGTCGCCATCCCATTGAGCGAAACGGTCGAGATGCCCACCATCGGCACCGACTACGCGATTACGAACGTGATCGTCCAGGCGCTGACCGACGAGGGTGTCGTCGGTCTGGGCGAGGCTATCGGCAGCGTTCACCCGGAGGGGGTCGAGTCGCTGGTTCAGAAGCTGGCCAGGGACTACCTGATCGGCCACGACCCGTTCGCTGTCGAGGCGTTCGTCGGCCGCGTCTACGGCGCGACGCGCTGGCAGTTCCATCGGGGCTACGCCAACCTCGGCGTGGCCGCGCTGGAGACCGCCTGCTGGGACATCATCGGCAAGACGGCCGGCCTGCCGGTACACAAGCTGATGGGTGGTGCCGTCCGCGACCGGATCGACTGCTTCCGCTGGGTCCAGCGAAAGTCACCTGCGGCAATGGCGGCCGACGCCAGGGCGGCCGTCGACGCCGGCTTCTCCGTCATCTACATCAAGATCGGAAAGGCGCCGAAGCTCGACCTGGAGATGGTCCGCCAGATTCGGGAGGCCATCGGCCCGGAGGCGAAGCTCCGCATCGACGCCAACGAGGCATGGACGCCGGCCGAGGCAGTCCAGCGGATCGAAGAGCTGAAGCCCTTTGGCATCGACTTCATGGAACAGCCGGTCGAGAAGCACGACCTCGACGGGCTCGTCTTCGTCCGGCGGACGACGGGCGTACCGATCTGCATCGACCAGGGCGCACACCTCCAGTGGGATATCCAGAGCGCGCTGCGGGCCGGCGCCGCCGACTACGTATGCACGGAGCCGTGCCGAACCGGGGGGCTGCTGCCGATGAAGAAGACGGCCGCGATGATCGAGAACGCCAATGCCCTCGTCTGCCGGCACGTGGACGTCGAGACCGGCATCAGCGCGGCGTCCTGCCTGCAGGTCTGCGCGACGATCCCGAACCTCTGCCTGGGGAACCAGTCCGCGGCGCTGCTCCTCTCGGACGACATCGTCAACGAAGACCTGCGGACGCACGTGAACGGGACGCTGCCGGTGCCGATGGGCCCCGGGCTGGGCGTCACCCTGAACGAAGCCAAGGTGGAACACTACGCCGGGATCTTCCGCTCCGGCGACTTCGCCCACCCCCTCGCACGCGCGTAGGGCGGTGCCGAGCGACGACGAACCGCCAAGACGCCAAGATCGCCAAGGAAGACGTCAAGAACGTCGGTTGGTCGTTTGGGTAGTCCCTGTGCAACCCGCTCTCGGATCGAGTTCAGGGTTCAAGGTTTGTTCCGCCCACCTTGAACCTTGAACCACAAACCTGCAAGCTCCCCCTTGCGTCCACTCGGCTGGTGCGGTAGAATGCGGCCGTCCAGGAAGGCGGCCGGTGGAACCGGCTGCACTGCTGAGGGATGGTCCAGTGATCGAATCCTCCGTCTCCCCTCGATCGGCACCCGGCGTGTCCCAACGTACGCCTGGTATCCGGGCGCGGCGATCCTGGCGGTGGCAACTGGCGGCTCTCGCCATCCTCGTCCTCTGCGGGATCGGGTGGGCACCGGCCGACGATTCGCCGACCGGCGCTCGGAGAACGAAGGTGGGGGTGGTGCCGACGGCCACGCCACCCGCCGCGCCGAGGGCGTACCGAGTGGCGCCCGGCGATACGCTCAGCGAGATCGCCGAGCGGCACGGCGTCGATTCGCTGACCATCGCCCTCGCCAACGACCTGGGCAATCTCGATCAGCTCTCCGTCGGG
The DNA here is from genome assembly GCA_016199325.1 of Chloroflexota bacterium. The sequence goes on along the minus strand of JACQGW010000444.1, from coordinate 6,534 downwards.
CGCGAGCTGACGATTCTCCCGGTCTCCGGGCGGCTGCACGTCGTTCGGGAGGGGGAGACCATTATCGAGCTGGCGGAGCGCTACCAGGTCATCCCGGAAGCGATCGCGGCGGTGAACGGTCTGGCGGATTCCGATCTGATCCGCATTGGCCAGCAGTTGATCATCCCGATGCCGCCGGACGCGCTGCTGCGCGCGCTGGCTCAGCCGGTCCGAGTGCTGCGACCGACGAGCTACCGGATCACTGCGGGCGATTCGCTGGGCAAGATCGCGGCTCGGTTCGGCATCGCTACGGAGACGCTCCGCTGGGCCAACAGGCTGACCAACCCCGACGCCCTCACTATCGATCAGGAGCTGGTCGTGCCACCCGTCGACGGCGTCCTGCATCAGATCGATGAGGGGGAGAGCGTCGTCGGCATCGCCGCACGGTACGGTGCGAGCATGGCAGAGATCGTTCAGGTGAACGGCCTGTCCGACGCCAACCTCCTTCGGATCGGCCAGGTCCTGGTGGTCCCGGGCGGCCGCCCGCCGGCGCCTCCCGTCGTGCGGGCGCCGGCTGCCGCGCCTGCGCCGACCCCGCCACCGGTGCGGGCGCCGGCACCCGCCGCGACCGTCTCGCCGGCCCCGCCGGCTCCGGCTGCACCAGCGCCGCCGGCCCCGGCTCCTGCGCCGGCCCCTGCTCCCGCTCCGGCACCCGCGCCCGCCGCTTCGGCAAACGGGAACCAGGTCGTCGCCATCGCCCGGCAGTACCTTGGCGCCCGCTACGTCTGGGGTGGGGCATCGCCCCAGCGGGGGTTCGATTGCAGCGGCTACGTGATGTACGTCTACCGGCAGGCTGGCATTCCCGTGCCCCGCGACCTCGGCGGCCAGCTCCGCTACGGCGCGCGCGTCGCCCGCAGCGATCTCCAGCCCGGCGACATCGTCTTCTTCCAGAACACCTACACCGCCGGTCTTTCCCATAACGGCATCTACCTCGGCGGCGGCCGGTTCATCCACGCCGCCAGCGAGGCCACGGGCGTCATCATCACCGACATCAACAGCCCCTACTGGACCGTCCGCTTCGTAGGAGCGACGCGCCCGGGGAGCTAATGGCCGCTGCGCAGAAACCTGAACGCCATGCAGGTTTCGTAGCGCGGGGACCCCGCGCCACGGCAAGTTCGCAGCGCACTGGTCAATAGCGCCGCCCGCGATCGCGGTCCAACGCACGGTCAATCGGGTTGACCCGGTGTGCCGCGCGAGCCGGCCGTCCCTGACACCACCTGCACATCTCCACTCTCTCCGGTCTGCCGTCGCGCGAACGAACAGATCTGGCTGTTGACATCACCATTGAACTGTGCAATACTACTGTCCAATCAGTTACTGGTGTTGAATTCGTTTAGCCTGAGAGCAAGAACGAAGGGAGCCGGATGTCCATCGGGAAACGTCTACGGGCCTTGCGCCAGATGAACCATTTGACCGGCGCGAAACTGGCGGCGCAAGTTGGTGTCTCGCGCAGCCTGATCAGCCAGATTGAACGGGACGGCGCCAGCCCGTCCATCGACGTCTTGCGGCGGATCTCCGCCGCCCTGGACGTTCCGGTGGGCTTCTTCTTCGAGCCGACCCAGAATGGCCCCGTAAGCGATCAAGGACCCGGCCCTGTGACGGCTGGGCGGTCGGGCCAGGACAGGGCAAAGGTCGCCGTGATTCGTGCCGACGAACGGCCCAAGCTTCTCCTGCCGAAGTCCAACCTGGTCTACGAGCTGGCTACTCCGTTGTCCAGCCGGAGGCTTCAGGCCATCCTGGCCGTCCTGGGGCCAAAGGAGGCCGGTCCAGACCAGCCGTTCTCCCACGACGGCGAGGAGCTGAACTTCGTGCTGAGCGGCCAGCTCACGGCCGTCGTCGACGGTACGGAATACGTCCTCGGCTCAGGAAGTTGCATCTCTTTCGAGAGCCGGGTGCCGCACCGCTTGATCAACCACGGCGACGAGCCGGCCGTGGTGTTTGCGGTGATGACCCCGGCGGCCTACTGAGATCGGTGCATCCGGCGGAATTGAACAGGGGCAGCTCGGAACGTCGGGGACCTCGGACATACCGAATCATGTGGAGGTCGGCCTTCGATGATCATCGACAACCACGCTCACGCCTTTCCTCGTTTCGGAACCGACTCGGGCGACCAGACGGCCAGGACCCAACTGCAGTTCATCCAGCATCACGTGCAGTTCCACGTGCAGGGCTGGCGGCGACGCCGTGACGGTGGGCGAGCGGACATCTCGCTGATGATGCCGACGGGAGACGGCATTGCCGACATGCCCGACGTTCAGTTTCGTATCGGCCAGTGCGGACAACTGGAGTGTACCGTAGCCGGTGAGGAGTTCTACCTCCAGTGGTACCCCTGCTCGCTGCGCGACACGGCGGCTCCTCCCGAGCTGATGATCGCCTACATGGACTATCTGGGCGTAGACCAGGCGGTTCTCCAGCACGACCACGTCTACGGCAGCCTGAACGAGTACCTGAGCGAGTGTGCTCGGCAGTACCCGGGCCGATTCCTCCCCCTGGCGCAGATTCGGGAGTGGGAAGCGGATCAGGAGACCCAGTTGGCGCGACTCGAGCACGCCGTGAATGTCCTGGGACTGAAAGGGCTCTACTTCGCAGTTGAGCCCTTGGCGATGACCGGCTGGACCGACCACCTGGACGACGCCAAGGTCGAGCCGCTTTGGGAGACGGTCCGGAGGCTTCGCATCCCGATCTTCTGGTACCTGTACACGAGCCATCGCGACCGTTTCGGTGGCTACATGGAGCAGGTTGTTCGCCTGGACCGTTGGGCCCGGGCCCATCCGGACATCCCGAGCGTCTACACCCACGGGATCGAGACCATCGCCGTCCGGCCCAAGACCGAGCGGTTCGACATCCCAGCCGAAGTGCTGACGTGCTTGAAGAACCCGAACCTGTTTCTGGAGGTCATGCTGCAACTGATGGCCCCGGACACGGAGTACCCGTTCCCGTGGGCGCAAGAGGTCTTGAAGCTCCTGTACGACGAGCTGGGGCCGGAGAAGCTGATCTGGGGCTCCGACATGCCGGCGGCCGAACGCAACGTGACCTACCGACAGGCGATGGACTACGTGCGCCTGCACGCCGACTTCATGTCTGAGCAGGACAAGCTGCTCTTCTTCGGCGGCAACGTCGCTCGGCTCTTCGGCCTCGCTCCTGAATCGAAACGAGCAGAAGGAAAGGAGGCTGTCGCCCGCTAGCCGACACGAGAACTGGGCCTGGCCGTGCCCATGCGGTGAGGAGGATGTGTACACGCTCAACAGGAGGCGAGCAATGAACGGAGCGATCCGAACGGCTTTCAACTCCAGGGGCGGGCGAATGCCCAGGCGGCACTTGCTCGTCGCTGCCGGCGTGCTCGGCATGAGCGGTGGCCTCGCCGCGCTGGCCGCCTGCTCGCCAACGGCTCAGGCCCCCGCGCCCCAGCCAACCGCGCCACCCGCACCTACTGCCCAACCAACTGCCAAGCCCGCGGTCCAGCCGACGACCGCGCCGGTCGCGACAAGTAAGTCGGCGGTTCAGGGCGGCACCCTCGTCGTCGGTGCCGAGGGGCTCGGCGACAACTAAGTGCCCGGTGTCAGGCTCCAGGGGTGGGGCCACGCCTGGGTGCTGAACAACATCTATGATACGCTGTACACGTTCCGGGACTTCAAGACCCTCATTCCGGCGCTGGCGACCGGCCACACGGTCTCCGGCGACGGCCTGACCTACACGTTCCAGCTTTGCAGAGGCGTCAAGTTCCACGACGGCACAGCCTTCAACGCCGAAGCCGTCGAGTTCAACTATATGCGCTACCTCGACAAGAATCATCCCTATCATGATCCGGACGCCGTCGGCCAATCGACGTTTCTCCCACTGGTGAAGTCGGTCAAGGCGAAGGACGAATACACCGTCGAGATCGTGCGGGAGAAGCCGGCTGCCGGCTCTGTCGCTCTTCTCACCTACTTCTTTGGCGGCATTATGAGCCCCGCGGCGGTCAAGAAGTACGGCGTGAAGGACGTCGGCCGTAACCCGGTCGGCACCGGCCCGTTCGTCTTCGAGAAGGCCGAGAAGGGCAATCAGGCATCATTTCGGGCGTTTGACGAGTACTGGGGTGGGCGCCCGCCGCTCGACCGCGTCGTCGTCCGCGTCATTGCGGATGAGCAGGCGATGACGGCCAGCCTCCTCTCGGGTGAAGTCGACCTGACGCCCTTCATCGACTTCAAGGACCTGGAGTCGTTTCGCAAGAATCCGAACCTGAAGGTCCAGGTCGTCCCGGCCGCGTCGACCGGCTACATCGCCATCAACCAGGCTCATGCGACGATGAAAGACGTTCGAGTCCGCCGGGCGGTCGCCCATGCCGTGAACAAGCAGAGGGTGGTCGACGTCATCTTCTATGGCGAGGCGGACATCGGGGCAGGACTTGTCTCCCCACCCATGTGGGCGTACGCGCCCCAGTTCAAGGACTACTACAGGTACGACCCTCAGAAGGCGAAGGATCTGCTGAAGGAGGCCGGCGGCGGGCCGGAATTCGTCCTCCACACGCAGAGCTCCGGCTTCTGGCCGCGCATGGCCGAGCTGATCCAGGCCGACCTCAACGCCGTCGGCTTCAAAACAACCATCGAGAAAGTCGACTCGGCGAAGTTCTACGGCCAGATGACCGAGGGCAAGCACCAATTGTTCATCGGCGACGCCACCTACGGCTCACCCGAGCCTGAGGATCTCTTCCTGGTCTTCTTTGGCTGTGAGAATCCCCGGAACAAGCGCTGGGGCTGGTGCGACAAGAAGTTCGACGAGTTGATGGCACAGCAGTCGGCCGAGAAAGACCAGGAGAAGCGCAAGCAGATCTTGTGGGACATGCAGAAGACCATCCTGGACGAGGGGGCGATCCTCTCGAACTACTACAACCGATTCGCGACCGTCATGAACCAGCGGGTCGAGGGCTACCTCTCGATGCCGATCCGGCTCATGTTTCTGGATAAAACCTTCGTGACGAAGAAATAGAGACGGACGAGGTGTCCGCGCCTGGAGGAGCAGGGGTGACGACACGGCGACGAGTGGAGTTCGGGTACAGCCCGCCAAGCAGCGAGCGCGGCATCGAGCGCGTGAATCCGAGGACCTTCGCCAAGGACCTCCAGGAGGTGCTGGATGTCGCCAGCCAGCACTTCTCGTCGTTCTGGGTGGCGGACCACCTCCAGATAGGCAACCGATTTCGGATGGAGTGCTGGACGCAGCTCACCTGGATGGCGGCGCGCTACCCGGGGCCGATGCTCAGTACCATCGTCATGGGAAACTCGTTCCGGCATCCGCCGCTGCTGGCCAAGATGGCGGCCACCCTTCAGGTCTTCAGCCACGGGCGGTTCGTCCTCGGCTACGGTGCCGGCTGGCTGGAGGAGGAGTACCATGCCTACGGGTACGACTACCCTGCGACGCCGATTCGTATCGCCCAGATGGTCGAGGGCATCGAGGTTATGCGGGCGCTCTGGACGCAATCGCCGGCAACCTATCAGGGCAAGTACTAGCGCGTCCGGGACGCGTATTGCGAGCCGCGACCGGACCCGGTGCCGCCCATCTTGATCGGTGGCGACGGCGAGAAGTATCTCCTGCGAGCCGTCGCCCAGCACGCCGATTGGTGGCTGCCGTACAGCCGCACGAAGGATGTGCTCCAGCGCAAGATCGACGTCCTCAAGGAGCACTGCCGGGAGGTGGGGCGGGAGTATGAGCAGATCCGCAAGACCTACGTGATGACGGTCTACCTGTCCAGGAGTCGATCAGAGGCCGAGCGCTGGGCCGGCGCGGCGCTCGACCAGGAGGACCCCGCTTTCGCTGGCGAACCGGCCGCGCTGCGCGACCGCCTGGCGGAGCTGGCGGAAATGGGTATCGACCTGTTCCAGCTCCGCCTGGCCGGCTTCCCGGACACCGACGACCTGAAGCTGTTCGTCGACGAGGTCCTGCCGGCTTTCCAGTAGCGTGCCGCTACCCTACACGACTTCGACCTGTTCCTCGGCCACTGCACCGTCCACGATCCGGTAGAAGCGGAGGTCCGGCAGCGCCGGATTCATCAGGGAGATGATCGCGTAGAGGCTACTGTCGCCCCAGTAGGCCCGCTCACGGTCGGTCCTTGAAGGATAGGCAGGGGAGGCCGGGTGCGAGTGGTAGATGACCAGCGGCACCCAGCTCTGTTCGTCCAGCCGGCGAATAACCCGAAGGATCTCGGCCGGGTCGGCCTCGTATTCGCGTTCGCTGTCCAGCCGGTTCGTGAGCGGGTCGCATCGTTCCACCGGACCCCCGGGGAGCCCACTCAGCATCCCGCAGATCTCTTTTGGCGCCCCGGCTCGGGCCTGGGCGATCATCTGCTCGGCGATCGATCGGGGTATGTGAAGCATCTTGTCACCGTCCACGGTAGAGAGCGGACCCTCACCCAGGCTCGCTGCGCTCGCCATCCCTCTCCCGCTGCGCGGGAGAGGGGCCGGGGGTGAGGGCCGCTCTCGGCTACGCGCCCGGTCGGCTGGGTATCGTCAGGTCGATCTGGCT
>JACQGW010000433.1 GCA_016199325.1 Chloroflexota bacterium | reverse complement strand
TGACGGGTGACGGGTGACGGCTGAAGGAGGCGATGGCGTGAGAGAGCGGGCGTCGGCGCCGACCTACGGGGACCTGGTCACGCAGTATCTGGAGCTGCGCCGTGAGAACCCCGGCGTGGTCATCCTCTTCCGCGTCGGATCGTTCTTCGAGGCGTTCTTCGACGACGCCGAGCTGCTGGCGCACGAGCTGGGTCTGAAGCTCAGCAGCCGCCCGTCGGGCGGGACCGCCGAGCCGGTGCCCCAGTGCGGCTTTGCCCACCACGCCCTCGACAGCTACCTCGGCCGCCTGCTGGCGCGCGGGTATCGAGTCGCCGTCTGTGAGGAGGGCGAGGCCGACGAGGGGCCCGTCCGCGGGCGGCGGGTTGCCCACACGCTGACCCCGGGGACCGTCAGCGACCCCCATCTGCTCCGAGACGACCGGCCAAACTATCTGGCGGCGCTCTGGGGAGAGGGCGAGACCTTCGGGCTGGCCTGGGCCGACGTCTCGACCGGCGAGTTCCAGGTGGCCGAGTGCGACCGCGAGCTGGCGTCGGCGGAGCTGGCTCGCCTGAAGCCGGCCGAGCTGCTCCGACCGCGGGGTGATGCCGCCCTGGCCGCACTCGCCGCCGACTACGTCGGACCGGAGCTCGACCCTGCCGAGTTCGACCCCGATCGCATCCGGCAGAGCTTTCCGTCGACCCCGCTGGCCGAGCTGCCGCGGGCCGCCGCAGCCGCCGGCGCCGTCCTCGGCTACCTGCGCGGCGCGCAGCGGGCCGACGAGACGCTCCCCTTCGAGGGCGTGACGGTCGCCGACGCCGAGGACGCTATGGTGCTCGACGCGGCCACCCAACGCCACCTGGAGCTGACCGAGACGGCGCAGGGAGCATCTGAGGGATCGCTCTTCTGGGCGCTCGACCGGACGGTGAGCGGCATGGGGCGGCGCATGCTGCGGGAGTGGGTGACGCGCCCGCTGCGGGACCTCGGCAAGATCGGCACGCGCCAGCGCATTCTGGCCGAGCTGCTGGAGAACGACGACCTCCGCCGGGCGCTGGTGCCCGTGCTCCAGGCCCTGCCGGACCTGGACCGGGCAGCGGGCCGACTGGCCGCCGCTCGGGCGGCCCCCGAGGAGGTCCGGGCGCTGGGCACGGCTCTTCGCGAGCTTCCGAAGCTGACCTCGCTGACGGCGGGCTGCCGCTCTCGCTTCCTGCGGCAACTGGGGCCGCTTTCGCCGGAGCTGGTCGAGCTCGCCGAACTGGCGCTCCGGGCGTTCGGCGAAGAGGGGCGGAAGCTGCGGGAGGGCTTCGACCCGAGGTACGACGCGCTGGCCGGCGAGCTGGCGGCGGCCGAGGCGTCGGCACGGCAACACCTCGCCAGGCTGCGGGCGACGCCGGGGCTGGAGAAGACCCGGCTGGACCGCAACTCGGCGCAGGGCTTCTTCCTCGAAGTGCCGGTGAACACCCGGGTGCCGGCGGACTGGATCCGCCGCGGCGGCCTGGCGAAGGTCGAACGCTACAGCACGGCCGTGCTCGACGCCCACGCCGCGCGCGTGGCCGAGCTGGAGGCCGGGCTAGCCGGGCGAGCGCGCGTTGTACTGGGCGAGCTCCGCGAACGGCTCCGCGCCTATGCGGTGCCACTGCGAACGCTCGGTCGCTTTCTCGCCGCCGCCGACGCCCTCCGCAGCCTGGCGCTGGTCGCCGCCGAACGCGCGTGGGTCTGCCCGCAGGTCGACGAGAGCGGCGCCGTCGAGATCGACGGCGGCCGCCACCCGGTCCTGGAGCGACTGCTCGGGGCGGCGTGCGTGGCGAACGACGTCCGTCTGGGCGGCGACGGTCCGCGCCTGCTGGTGCTCACCGGCCCGAACATGTCGGGCAAGAGCAGCTACATGCGGCAGGTCGCGCTCACCGCGCTGCTGGCGCAGCTCGGCAGCTTCGTGCCGGCGCGCCGGGCCCGGATCGGGCTGGTCGATCGCGTCTTCGGCCGAATGGGAGCGACCGACGATACGGCCGCCGGCCGTTCGACGTTCATGGTCGAAATGGTCGAGACGGCCGCGATTCTGCGGCAGGCGACCGACCGGAGCCTGGTGCTCTTCGACGAGGTCGGCCGCGGGACCTCGACCCACGACGGAATGGCGCTGGCCTGGGCGGTGGCCGAGTATCTGGTGACCGGCCCGGCCCGACCGCGCGCCGTGTTCGCGACCCACTACCACGAGCTCGCCGCGCTGGCCGATCGGGTGCCTGCGGTGGCCAACGTCCAGGCAACGGTGAGCATGGGCAGCGATGAAGGCGGCGAGCTGCACTTCACCCACCGCATCCTGCCGGGGGCCGCCAGCCGGAGCTACGGGATCGAGGTGGCGCGGATGGCCGGCGTGCCGGAGGAGCTCCTCACGCGCGCCCGCGAGGTGCTGGCAGTCGTCGAGCCGCTCTCGATCAGCGCCCAGGAGCAGCTCCTGGCCGGCCTCGGCCACCGCAGAACGCGGAGCGGGCCCAAGCCTGCCCGCGCCGGCGGTCGGCGGAACGGCTGAGAACACCTAGGAAAACGAACCGCAGAGACGCAGAGGACGCAGAGACGGCGCAAAGAACAGACGAACAATACCGCCGTTGCTCTGCGATCTTCTCTGCGTTCTCTGCGCCTCTGCGGTTTCGCTCGCTCTAGTGGTCGACGACCGCTCCCTCAGGTACGAGCCAGCGGGCGCCGTAGGCGCGGAGCGCCTCGACGACGGGGAGGGCATCGTGGCCCTTCTGGGTGAGCTCGTACTCGACGCGCGGCGGAATCTCGTGGTAGCTCGTGCGCGTTGCGATGCCGCGCTCCTCCAGCTCTTTGAGGCGCGCGGTCAGCATGCTTGGACTGATGCCGGTGGCCGAGCGGGCCAGCTCAGAGAAGCGCCGCGGTCCTTCGGCCAGGTCCCGGAGGATCATCAGCGTCCACTTGTCGCCCAGGAGTCGAGCGGCCTCGGCGACCGGGCAGATCGGTTCGGCGGACATCGCGATCACCTCCTAGCTACGAAAAGTATAGCACAAGGGCCTTGACTTTGAAGCATGCTCATGCTAAGGTATGCCCACGAGCTATGGTAATCATAGTAACTATAGTTCGCATTTGAAAGCCGCCGGGCGGCCCCCTGCCGCTCCGGTCAGGACACATTGAGGAGGAATGATATGACCTGGGAAATTGATCCGAGCCATACCACCGCCCAATTCGCCGTGAAGCACATGATGGTCGCGACCGTGCGCGGGCATTTCCAGACGGTCCAGGGCACTCTCGAGCTCGACGAGGCGAACCCGGCGCGGTCCAGCGTAGACGTCGCCATCGACGTCGCCACCATCGACACCCGCGACCCCAAGCGGGACGCGCACCTGCGCTCGGCGGATTTCTTCGACGTCGAGAACCACCCGTCGATCACCTTCAAGAGCACGCGCGTCGAGAAGAGCGGCGGCTCCGACCGCTACCGCGTCGTCGGCGACCTGACGATCCGCGGCACGACCCGGGAAGTGGCGCTGGACGCGGAAGTGGCCGGCAAGGCCAAGGACCCGTGGGGCGGCGTACGCGCCGGCTTCACCGCCCAGACGGCGATCAGCCGACAGGACTTCGGGCTGGTCTGGAACGTTCCTCTGGAGGCCGGCGGCTGGCTGGTCGGCGACGACGTCAAGATCACGCTCGACGTCGAGGCATTCCTGAAGGCCTGATTCCTTAGGTCACCGGGGAACGACGCACTGACGTGCGCACTACGAACCAGCGCCGTCGTTCGTAGTGCGCACGTGAGTGCGCTTCCTCGGTGATGCAGGGAGTACCAGGCCTAATATCGGTCACCCGGTCCCTCGGCGGCTGGGAGGCGGAAGCGGAAGGTGGTGATCTCGCCGGGCGTGCTCTCGGCCCATATCCGCCCGCCGTGGGCCTCCACCAGCCCCTTGCTGAGGTACAGCCCCAGCCCCAGGCCGACGTCCCGCCTGCGCCTGGACTGTTCTGCCCGGTAGAAGCGGGTGAACAGGTGGGGGAGCTCCTCGGCCGGGATGCCTTCCCCCCGATTGGTCACGGCCACCTCCACCTGCCCGTCCCGGCAGCCCACCTCCACCCGGATCTCGGTCTCCGGGTAGCCGTAGTTGGCAGCGTTGGAGAGCAGGTTGCCCAGCACCTGCTCGATCCGCGTCGGGTCGGCCTCAACCGGCGGGATCGTTTCCTCGACCTCCACCCGCACAGGATGGCCTCGCGTCACCTGCTGCAGCCGCTCGACCACCTGGCAGATCAGCGCCCGCAGGTCTACCCGCTGCCGCTCCAGAGCCAGCCGGCGCGTCTCGATGCGCGAGGCATCCAGCAGGTCGCCGATCATCCGGTTCAGGCTGCCCGCAGCGGCCCGGATGTGCTCGACGGCCCTGACCTCCTGCTCGGTGCGAGCGTACTGCTGGATGAGGCGCTGGAGCCTGGCGGCGTGGCCGGCGATGACGGTGATAGGTTGCCGCAGATCATGGGCGATGATGAAGGTCCACTCCTCCCGCAGCCGCTCCAGTTCCTTCAACAAGGAGATGTCCTGGAAGACCATCACCACATCCGCCGCGTGGCCTAGCCATGGGCTGCGGACCGGCGCGGCGCTGACCAGCACGGGGACGCGCCCGCCGTCAGGCCGCACGATCAGCAGCTCCTCGTCGCGGATGGCCTGCCCGTGCTGCACCCGGGTGGAGGGAAACTCTTCCAGAGGCAGTGGCCGGCCGTCCGGACGGCAGATGGCGCCGACGAGCTGGGCCGGCCCGGCCTCCGGGGCCAGGCGGCGACCGAAGAGATCGACGGCCTGGGCGTTGAGCATCAGATGCTCCGTCTCCGCCTCCACCACGACCATGCTGTGGGGGGCGCTCTCCAGGATGTATTGGAGTCGCGCGCGGTGGAGAGCCACGCCGGCGTGGGCGGCCAGCAGATCGATCGCCCACTGGTCCTCCTCCGTAAACGCCTCCGCCCCCAGCTTGTTTCCCAGGTAGAGGGTCCCCACGCTCCGCTTTATGGGGTAGGTTTCTTGCGCGAGTTGGCATGATGATAGGCGACAGACGGAGCTGGCAGGTCCGACAGGAGTGGCCAGGGTTCCGGGAAGAACTGGCCGAAGGGCAGCGGCTGGTGGTTGAGC
>JACQGW010000432.1 GCA_016199325.1 Chloroflexota bacterium | reverse complement strand
CCTGGCGGCGCCCGGTCTGTCTTGCTGAGCCGCAGCGTAGCATCTCTCGGACGTTGCCTGTTCAAGCCGGGGGAGATGCTTCGCTGCGGCTCAGCATGACAGACGGGGAGCCGCCAGGGGTGGTAAGTGACTTGCCGGGTGCACCATGAACTCATCACTCATCACTCATCACTGAGGAACGGCGATGTTGCTGGCGATTGATACGTCGACCAATGTGGTGAGTGTGGCGCTCTGGCGGGATGGGGTGCTCCGTGCGGAGCATACGTGGTGGAGTGAGCGCAATCATACCCGCGAGCTGCTGCCGGCCGTCGACGCGCTCATTCGGCAGGTGGGTGGCCCTCACCCCCGGCCCCTCTCCCAGGGTGGGGAGAGGGGAGAGGGGGTGAGGGAGCGCGATCTTGCTGGGGTCGTCGATGCTGTCGCGGTGGCGATCGGGCCGGGGAGCTACAGCGGTCTGCGGGTGGGTGTTGCGACGGCGAAGGGGTTGGCGCTGGCGCTGGGTTGCCCCATCGTCGGCGTTTCCACACTGGCGGTCCAGGCGTACGGCTGCGCCGTGGCCGCCGGCCCTGTCTGGGCCGTCGTGGCCGGCGGCGGCCGCGAGGTGGCGGCGGCCTGTTACGCCGAGCGGGACGGCCGCTGGACCGAGCTGGTAGCACCATATCTGGCGACGCCGGAGCGGTTGATCGGCGATCTCGGCCAGGGCGACGTGCAGCGCCGGCCGACGCTTTGCGGCGAGCTGCCGCCGGCGCTGGTTTCGCTCGTCGGCGAACGGCTCGGCAGTCGTGTGATCGTTGCCCCGGCCGGCCTGAACGTGCGGCGGGCCGGCTGGCTGGCGGTGCTGGCTGCTGACCGGCTTGCCCGAGGTGAGCGCGATGACGTCGCCCAGTTGGAGCCGATCTATCTGCGAAGACCGTCGATAACGCCCCCGCGTGAAGAGCCGGGGGCAGGGGGCAGGGAGCGGAGCACGGAGCGGGGGGGAGAGGAATGAACGAGCAGCTTGACCGAATTGTGCAGGTGCCTGGCGTTCGTGCGGCGGTGATCGCCGGTCGCGACGGGCTCGTCGTGGCCGGACGACTCGCCGATGGTGCCGGCGAGGAGATGCTGGCGGGCGTCGTCGCCAATATCTTCGGGACGATGGATCGCTCGATCCAGCAGCTCGGCCTCGGCCAGCCCATCGACTCGATCGTCGAGACGACGACCCACTCGCTCCAGATGCTCGGTCTGGGTGAGCTCATCCTGCTGGTCGTGGCGGACAAGCAGATGAACGTGGCGCAGGTCCGCCGCGAGATGCGGCAATTGGCTAACCAACTGGGCGAACGCATGCGGTGAGCGTTCAGCCGGTGGAACACTACCGTGAAGCGGATGGGTAACACCGTCATACGTCAACCGTCATGCGTCATGCGTCATACGTCGTTCCGTCATGCGTCACTGGTCATGACGGTTGACGCATGACGGTTGACGTATGACGCATGACGTATGACGGTTGACGTATGAAATTCGCCACACGCATCCAGCAAGATTCGTTTGGCATGAGGAGTTACGACGTATGGAACGCACTCTGGTCATTCTCAAGCCCGACGCCGTTCAGCGCGGGCTCATCGGCCCGGTGCTCACCCGGCTGGAGAGCCGAGGGCTGAAGCTGGTGGGCTTGCGGCTGGCTCAGATCGACCGGCCACTGGCCCGCCGCCATTATGCCGTTCACGAGGGCAAGCCGTTCTTCGAGGGGCTGGTCAGCTACATCACGTCGGCGCCGGTCGTCCTCGCCGTGTTCGAGGGCTGCCAGGCGGTCCAAGTGGTGCGGAGCACAATGGGTGCGACGAATCCCGCCAACGCCGGCCCGGGGACGATCCGCGGCGACTACGCCCTGGAGATCGGCCGGAACCTCATCCACGGCTCGGATTCGGTCGAGACTGCCCGACACGAGATCGCGCTGTTCTTCCGGCCGGACGAGCTGATGAGCTACCCGCGCGAGGCGGATCGCTGGATCTCAGAGCAGGAGCGGTGGGAGTAGCGCGTCACCGTGGGCGAGGTTTCTGGTTTGTGGTTTCTGGTTCGAAGGACATCGACGCAGCCCGAACCCCAAACCAGAAACCAAGCACGAGCCCCCCGGACCTCGTTCTCTGCGCCCTCTGCGCCTCTGCGGTTCGTTCCGCGTTCCTACTGGAGGAGCAGCTCGAACCGGACGCGCGGGCGCTTGTGGAGCAGTCGGGAAGCGAAGGCGCGGATCAGGTCGGTAGTCCGCTCGCCGAGCTGCATGGCGATGACGGAGCCGACGACCAGCCCGCCGAGACTGCCGAGGACGAGACCGAGAACGAGCGCCCGATTGCTTGGTTTCACGTCGTTGATGCTCCTCTGGGCCGGCGGCTTCCCTTATATCGCTGACCAGTTGATCAGCGCTGGATCGTTACTGGATCTTCAACACCGGCCTGGCTTTTGCCCAGAACTCGTCAAGTCCATAGTAGTCCCGCTCTTCGGGCGAGAAGACGTGAACGATGAGGTCGCCGTAGTCCAGGAGCACCCAGCCGG
>JACQGW010000430.1 GCA_016199325.1 Chloroflexota bacterium | reverse complement strand
CGGGTGATGGGACTCGAACCCACGACAGCCTGCTTGGGAAGCAGGTACTCTACCGACTGAGTTACACCCGCCTGGTGGTAAGCATTATGGCCGATGCGCCATCGGATGTCAAGCAGGCGGACACAGCGAGCGCAGCGGAAACGCGGGCAGGATTCCATCACTTGATGGCAACCGATCAACCGGCAAGTGTGCTTCCCCCGATGGTGTAGCCGTATCATGAAAGGTGGGCGGCGGCGACCATCAGCGATACGGCGATCAGGAGCAGCGCCATCCCGACGCGCGGGAAAGTGGCAAGCCTGCGAAGCAGGCGCGTCGTGGTCGGCGTGTCGCCCGACTTGATCGCGGCTCTGAGATTGGACGCCAGCGACCGCTCCGCTCTGGATTCCTGAAACAGATGGAAACCGTACAGCAGCGTTCCCAGCGCTCCACCGGCCGTGATGACCGATCCCCAGCGACTCGCGATGAGCAGATCGAACTGCAGCTGCGTATACCAGAGGACTGAGATCACGCCGCTCCCGACCGCCAGCCCGCCGAGGATTGTGGCAAGGCGAAAGAGTCTCGGAAACACCAGCGCCAGCAGCGTGACCCGCTCTTCAGGTCGAGCGTTGAGGAGGACAGGCACCAGGACGAAGTTGATCACGGCAACTTCGCCGAGCCAGCCGACTCCGGCGACGATGTGGATGAGCCGGACAGCGTAAAGCAGTTCAGCGAATGGGAGAGCACTCATCGGATTCCCCTTCAACCTCATCGGTCCGCATGCGATCCTCCCATCTGGACGTGGCAGATGACGATCGATTTAGTAACAACGAATAGCTTGTATTCACTGCGACTGTGATGGTATATTAGCGGCGTCTAATCCTGCGACAGTCTAATGCCGATGGGCGCGGTTGTCAATGAGGAGTGCTAGTGAGAGTGCGCTTGACACTTTCGCCTTGGCACCATGAGCGGCATCCAGGAGGAAGGAGGAACGGAGAATGTCCTACACCCGAATCGGCAGCGTGCGCACGCGCGACGTTTTCCTCACGGGGCTGGCAGCGGTCCTCACCGGCAGCGCCCTTGGCATGGCGCTGACGCGAACGGCCTGGCCGGTCGTCGTCAGCGCGATCAAGCAGGGCCTCATCCTTCGAGAGAACGTGAGAGCACGCGTGGCGGAGCTGCGAGAGGACGTCGAGGACCTCGTGGCTGCTGCGGAGCACGAGTACGAGGCCGAACGCAGCGCCAGGCACGGCGAGTCCTCCGGTACCGAACCGTGAGGAGCGCGGAGCCGGCAGGGCAGCTACGGACCCGTCAAGGAGGAGGACCATGTCCCGAGAAGCGCAGGTTTGCAGCAGCCAGAGCACGGCGACTATGGCACATGAGGCGGCTCCCGTTGACTGGGACCGGCTGGGGCATTCACTCCAGCAGCAGGGCGCCTGGGCACGCATCTTCGCGATCGCTGTCGGTGCAACGCTGGCGGGACAGGCGCTCGTCGGCTTCTGGCGCTGGCTCTGGCGGCCGCCAGGCGGGTGACGTCGCCCCACGGCCGGGCTCTCGCAGAAGCTGACGGTAGCGCTGCTCCATATCGACGTCGGGAGAAGAGGATGCGCGGGGTGATCGTGGTTGCGGCGCTTCCTGGCCGCGTTCGGCTGAGTGTGCGAGGACTGTACCTATCGCCGGCGCGGGCGCAGGCCATCGAGGACGCCGTGGCCGCGCTCCCCGGCGTTCGGCGTGTCCTGGCGAATCCAGCCAGTGGCCGCGTCCTCGTGCAGTTCGACCCAGGCACGCTCCACGTCGCCGCGATCGTCCAGACGATTGTTGGCGCCCCATCGCTCGCGCGAGCACGGGTCCTGAGAGGCGAAGAGGGTGAGGCGGGCTTTGGTGGGGAGGTGCTGCGTCTGGTTGCCAGTGGCGCGGTCCTCGGCGGCCTCTTCATCGGGCGACTCCTGGCCGGCGGGCCGTTCCTGGCCGCAGCGCCGCTGGTCAGCCTCGGCTCGCTGACGACGCTGCTGGCCGGCTACCCGATCTTCCGCCGTGGCATCCTTTCCCTCCTTCGTGAGCGGCGGGCCGACATGGATACGCTCATCAGCAGCGCCACCCTCACGTCGCTGCTGTTGCGCGAAAGTCTCACGGGCCTCGTCGTCGTCTGGCTGATCAACCTCGGCGATCTTCTCCAGGCGCTCACCCTGCGTCGGTCGCGCCGGGCCATCCGCGACCTGCTGTCGCTCGGGGAGGAGTGGGCCTGGATCCTGGTCGCCGGGCAGGAGGTACGTGTGCCCCTGGCCGACGTGCAGGTCGGCGACCTGGTCATCGCGCACGAAGGGGAGAGAATCGCCGTCGACGGGATCGTCGTCGACGGCCGGGCGGCGCTGAATCAGGCGCCGATCACCGGGGAGGCGGCGCCGGTGACGCGCGGCGAGGGCGAGCAGGTCTTCGCCGGGACCGTGGTCGAGGCGGGCCACCTCGTCGTGCGAGCAACGGCCGTCGGGGACCAGACGGCGGTCGGGCGGATCATCCGGCGCGTCGAGGAGGCCCGGGAGCACCGAGCGCCGATCCAGCGCGCCGCCGACCACTTTGCCGATCGCTTCGTGCCCTTCTCCTTTGCGCTCTCGGCGCTGGTTTTCCTGCTCACGCGGGACGTCCGCCGAAGCCTGAGCATGCTGGTCATCGCCTGCCCCTGCGCCGCCGGATTGGCCACGCCGACCGCCGTTGGCGCCGCCATCGGCAACGCCGCCGGCCGGGGCATTCTCATCAAGGGCGGCCGCTACCTGGAGGCGGCTGCACGCCTGGACGCCGTGGTGTTCGACAAGACCGGGACCTTGACGACGGGCGCTCCACACGTCAATCGGGTGGTCGCGCTGCGCCCCGACCTGTCTGCAGAGCACGTGCTGGCGCTGGCCGCCGCCGCTGAGCGCCACTACCGCCACCCGTTCGCCGCCGCCGTGCGCCAGCGGGCGGAGCAGGACGGCATAGACCTCGCGCTGTCGAGCGACGAGGAATCGCTGATCGGCCTAGGCGTTCGGGCGCGCGTACACGGCGCAGCGGTCACGGTGGGCAGCAAACGGCTGATGCGGCTGATCGGCGCTCGATCACCAGAGCTCGACCTCCCCGAAGCGCCCGGCGAGTCGGTGCTCTGGGTGGCGCTCGACGACGGGATCGTCGGATTGATCGGAATCGCCGAAACCGTCCGGCCGGAGGCCCGCCGGGCGGTGGCGGAGCTGGAGCAAACCGGCGTCCGACGGCTGGTATTGGCGACCGGCGATCGGGTGGCGGCGGCCGAGCGCGTGGCCCGTGTCGTCGGCCTGCGCGAGTGCCGGGCCGGGGTCCTGCCCGAGGACAAGCTCGCCCTGATCCGCGAGCTCCAGACCGCCGGCTACTGCGTCGCGATGGTCGGAGACGGGATCAACGACGCCCCGGCGCTGGCGACGGCCGACGTCGGGATCGCCCTTGGCACCGCCGGCAGCGACGTCGCCATCGAAGCGGCGGATGTCGCCCTCGCCGGCGACGACCTGCGGCAACTCCCGGCAGCCATGCGGATCAGCCGCCACACGCTGGGAGTGGTGCGCGGGAATTTCGCGACGGCCATCGGCGTCAACATCCTCGGCGTCGTCCTTGGCGCCCTCGGCGTCATCTCACCGCTGGTAGGTGCCATCGTCCACAACCTGAGCACCGTGGCGGTCGTCCTGAGCTCGGCGCGTCTCATCGGCTATCGCGACCATCACCGACCGGCGCCAACCAGCTCCAGATCCACGGTGCGGAGATCTCGACCGGCATCGCCGTCATCGAGCGCGCGACAGATGGCCGACAGATCGACCACGGCGGGGTCAAAGAGGACGAGCACCCGGCCCGTCAGATGATTCGCCTCGGTCCGGAACACCCCTCTCACGCCCAGCAGGGCGGCCTCGACCGGCGCCACTCGCCTCGGATTGCCGGCCAGACCGGGCACGGCGATGCGTGCGCGACCGGGCAGACGCAGCTCGGCCGTACAGCGATTGTTCACGCCGCGTCCGTTGCTGCTCCGGCCGCAATGCGGACAGGGACCGCCCTGGAGCGCAGACGCCGCATTCCGCCGGAGAGCGTCGGCAATCAACGCCTTGCCGGCCTCCAGCGCAAGAGACCTGACGGGGTCTGTCGCGAGCAATGCAAGAACGAGCTTGGCCGCTGACACTGGCGAATCCTCCTCGCTGCACAGTTGGCGGTCGCGCCGATCGGGGCGAAGACGAGCCCCGGTCTCTCAGATACCATTCTGTCGTATTAGAGCGCTCTAATGACCTGCGTTAGATTACTATAAGTTCAGGTCAATGTCAACACTGCTATCTCCGCGATTGTCCGGACTTCGCGGCCAGATGGATTGACAGGCTACGCCTCAGGCGGTGTACAATGCCCCACAACGTTCTGGCGGAGGTGAGGCGGTGGCGTTGATCAATCCAATCGTCGGGAGCTATCGGCGGGAAGCAACCGAACATCCCGACGTCTTCTGGGCCAAGGCGGCCGAGCATCTGCACTGGTTCCGCTCGTGGGACCGCGTCTTCGACTGGGAGTTCCCGACCTTCCGCTGGTTCAGCGGCGGGCAGACGAACCTCTCCTACAACTGTCTCGACTACCACGTCGCGCGCGGCTGGGGAGGCCACGCGGCGCTCATCTTCGTCGGCGAGTGGGGCGAGCGGCGCGTGTTCACCTATGCCCAGCTCCGCCGAGAAGTCGAACGGGCGGCTGCCGCTCTGCGCGGGATGGGCATCCGGAAGGGCGACCGGATCACCATCTACATGCCCACCTGCCCGGAAGCCATCATCTTGATGCTGGCCACCACCCGAATCGGAGCGATCCACTCCGTCGTCTTTGCCGGCTTCGGCGCCGGCGCGCTGGCGGACCGGATCAGCGCCAGCGGCTCCCGACTGGTCTTCACCGCCGACGTGACCTACCGCAAGGGCCGGGAGGTTCCGCTCTTGGGGATCGTCGACGCAGCGATCAAGACCGGCTGCGAGACCGTCGAGCACGTGGTCGTCCTCCATCGCCGGGCCGGCGACGGTGGGGCGATGCTCACCGGCCGCGACCTCGATTGGTCGGCGTTCCTGGCCCGGGGGCAGGGCCAGAGCGGCGACTACGTTCCCATGGAGGCCAATGAGCCGGCCTACATCCTGGCAACGTCGGGCACGACCGCCAAGCCGAAGCTCGCCATCCACGTCCACGGCGGCTACCAGGTCGGCATCCACAGCATGGCGCGCTGGGTCTACGGCATGAAGCCAACCGACGTGTGGTGGGCGACCTCGGACATCGGCTGGGTGGTCGGCCACAGCTACATCGTCTATGCGCCGCTCCTGGCCGGCTGTACGACCATTGCCTTCGAGGGCGCGCTGGACCACCCCACACCCGAGACGCTCTGGCAGATCGTCGAGGATTTCGGCGTCACCGGCATCTTCACGTCGCCGACGGCCGTCCGGCTGCTCATGCGCTACGGCGAAGAGCACGCCCACAAGTACAACATCTCCTCGCTCGAGCGCATCTTCTGCGCGGGGGAGGTGCTGAACGCGCCGGCGTGGGAATGGCTCCAGCGGCGGGTTCTGGACGACCGGATCCCCGTCCTCGACCACTACTGGCAAACCGAGACCGGCGGCCCGATGGTCGGCAATCCCTATGGGTTGGCGATGCTGCCGATCAAGCCGGGCTCCGGTGGCATCCCGCTGCCCGGTATCGAAGCGGCGGTCATGACGCCCGAAGGCGAGGTCTGTCCGACGGGCGAAAAGGGCATTCTGGTGATCAAACGGCCGTTCCCGAGCCTGACGCCGGCCATCTGGGGCGAGCCGGAGCGGTACGGACGCGAGTACTGGGACCGGATTCCAGGCGTCTACTTCACCGGCGACTCGGCCCACTTCGACGAAGACGGGTACATCTGGTTCGCCGGCCGAGCGGACGAGGTGATCAAGATCGCCGCGCACCGGCTCGGCACGATCGAGGTCGAGACCGCCTTCCTCAAGCACGGGGCAGTCGCCGAGGCCGGCGTCACGGGGCGACCCGACGCCCTGCGCGGCGAGGTGATCTCGGCGTTCGTCGCCCTCAAGCAGGGACAGACGCCGTCCAGCCAGTTGCGGCAAGAGCTGCTGGACACGGTTCGGCGAGAGCTTGGCCCCGTCGCCGTCATCGGCGATCTGAACTTCGTCAACACGCTGCCAAAGACCCGGAGCGGCAAGATCATGCGCCGTGTCCTCAAGGCGGTGACGCTCGACCGCGACCCCGGCGACGTCACGACCATCGAGGACGAAGGCTCCGTCGAAGAAGCCCGCCAGGCATGGCAGGAGATCAGACAGGCGATCGGGCGGTAGTACGTCATGCGTCATGCGTCAGCGGTACCGCCTGACGCAACCTGAACCAGAAACCAGGAACGAGAAACCAGAAACCTCGTGCCTACCGCACCTCGTCCTGCGGAATGGGGTTCGTCACGGGCGAGCCCTGGTCGACCGCGCCGCTGTGGCCCAGGTTGACGCCCATCGGCAGCCCGCCCTGGCGGACGTGCGCGAGCAGCCCGCCGTGGACGAGGACCGCCCGCTCCCGCGGCGAGAAGTGGGCGAACAGCCGGATCTCCCGCCCGGTTTCCCTCACCCGGGCGATGACCTCCTGCTCGCCGGCCTCCAGCCGGGCCCGCAGCTCGGGAAGCTCCCAGGTATCCTCGACGCGAGCGAGGACGTAGTCGCCCTCGTCGGCGAACGTGAGCGGCACGATTCCCTGCGCTATCAGGTTGCGCCGGTGAATCCGGGCGAACGACCTGGCGATGACGGCGGTCACGCCCAGCTCCTTCGGCGCCAGCGCGGCGTGCTCGCGGGAGGAGCCCTGGCCGTAGTTGTGCCCGCCCACGATGAAGCCGCCGCAGAGCGCGCGCGCGCGGGCGGCGAAATGCGGGTCGAGCCGCCGGAAGACGAAGGCCGCCATCGCCTTCACGTTCGAGCGGTAGGCCATGACCTCGGCGCCGTCGGGCGAGAGGTCACCCGTCGAGACGTCGTCGCCGACGGCGATGAGGACCCGCCCGACGAGGTTCTGCGGCAAGGGCCGCTGCTCCGGCGGCGGCTGGATGTTCGGGCCGCGCGGCACGGAGATGGCGCGAGCCAGATCGGCCGAAGGCGGCGGAATGATCTGCCGGTCGTCGGCCATCGGGTTCGCCGGCGCGGCCGGAATCGACGGCTCGACGGCGCCGAGATCACGGGGGTCAGCGATGACGCCCCGCAGGGCGGCCGCCGCTGCGGTGGCCGGGCTGCACAGGTACACCTGGTCGTTCACCGTGCCGGAGCGGCCGGGGAAGTTCCGGTTGAACGTCCGGACGGAGACAGATCCCGACGGCGGCGCCAGGCCCATTCCCACGCATGGCCCGCAGGCGGGCTCCAGCATGCGGGCGCCGGCCAGGACGAGGTCCCGGTAGACACCGGTGACGGCGAGGATGTCCAGGATCTGCCGCGAGCCGGGCGTCACCGTCAGGACGAGGTCGGGGTGGACTGTCTGGCCGCGTAGGACGGCGGCGACGATGGCCAGGTCGGCGAAGCCGGAGTTGACCGAGCTGCCCACGCAGACCTGCGCAACCGGCGTCCCGGCCACCTCCCGCACCGGCACGACATTGCCGGGGCTCGACGGTCGGGCGATGAGCGGTTCGAGCCGGCCCAGGTCGATGACCTCGACCTCATCGTACGCGGCGTCGGAGTCGGCGGCCAGCGGAACCCACTGCGCCTCGCGCCCCTGCGCCCGCAGCCACTCCCGCGTCCGCTCGTCAGACGGGAAAATGCCGGTCGTCGCCCCGGTCTCGGCGACCATGTTGCAGATGGTCATGCGGCCGGTCACGTCGATGGTCGGCACGGCCTCACCGAAGAACTCCACGATGCGGTTGATACCGCCGCGCACACCGCGCCGCCTGAGCAGCTCCAGGATGACGTCCTTGGGCTGGACCCAGGGGCGAAGCCGGCCGCGCAGCTCGACGCCGACGGTCCTCGGCGTCGGAATTTCAAAGGGCTGCCCGGCCATGCAAAGGGCGACTTCGAGCCCGCCGGCGCCGATGGCGATCATCGCGAGGGCGCCGGCGGTCGTCGTGTGCGAATCGGCGCCGATCATCAACTGGCCGGGGCGGTCGAACCGCTCGGCGTGAACGTAGTGCGAGATGCCGTTGCCAGGGCGGGAGTAGTGGATGCCGTAGCGGACGCAGAACGCCTGGAGAAAGCGGTGGTCGTCCGGATTCTTGAAGTCGAGCTGGATCATGTTGTGGTCGACGTACTGAACGGCGAGGGGGACGCGCACCCGGTCGATGCCGAGCTGCTCGAGCTGGAGACACGCCATCGTCCCCGTCGCGTCCTGGAGGAGTGCCTGGTCGATGCGGAGTCCGATCTCCTCGTCCGGCGCCCAGGTTCCGCTGACCCGATGAGCCTGGAGGATCTTCGTCGCGAGATTCATTCCCATCGTTTCGCCTCCCGTTCGAGGATCTCGGCCGGCCCGAGCACGCGCCCGCACCAGGCAAGGGAGCCGGAGCCACACAGCACGCGCGCAGCAGCGCCGACCGCCGCCGGCGTGGCACCGGCGACGATCAGGCCGGCGACAGCGGGCTTCCCATCGTCGACTGGGCGGCCGAGGACCGCGGTGGCCGTCTGGATGACAGAATCGAGATCGGCCGGGCCAGGCCCGACGGCGAGGATCCGGCCCCAGCCCCGCCGGCGCATCTCCGGGCCAACAAGGCCGGCCAGGTAAGCAACCGCCACCGGCTCCTCCGCCGTATTCTCCACCAGGATGTCGACCGGCCCCCATTCGAGGTCGACGCGCTCGACGATGGCCCAGGCTTGCTCCTGCTCGCCGGCATCGCCAAAGACGGGAAGCGCGCGGCCACCGTCGGAGCGGATGGCGTCGACGAGCGCCTTGGCCGCCTCGAAGTCCTGCCGGTAGGTCACTGCCACCCAGGCCCCGGCCGCTGCCAGTGCCCGAGCGATCGCTCGCCCGTATTGGCCAGGCGCCCCGGTCACCAGCGCCACCCGGCCGACCAGTTCTCCGTTCATCGCGTTCGCCTCGCATCCGCCCCCGACTGACAGAGAGCAACAGCCGTGCCTCGTGGTTCGCCAAGGCTGAACCGACAGGTTCGGGGTTGGTGCTTTTGAAGGTTGACGAATTGATCCGGTACAACCCAGACCAGGGAACCAGGCGCTGATGAAGGTTGGCAGATTGATCCGGTACAACCCAGACCAAGGAGCCGGGCGCTCAAGCGCCAACTACGAGCCTTCCCAGCACCCTTCATGGACCATACGTTGCGCGGGCGGCGGCGCAGCCGTATACTCGGCCCAGCCTGATGGTCGAGGTGGAACGATGGGCGAAGCGACGCACGACGAAGCAGTCGAGTTCTGTCGGGATCTGGTGCGGATTCCGAGCGTGAGCGGGCAGGAAGGGGCCGCCGTCGAGGCGGTCCGCCGGAAGATGCTCGCTCTGGGCTACGAGGACGTCCTCGTCGACGACCTCGGCAGCGTCGCCGGCCGCAAGCGCGGCGGCCGGGCCGGCCCGACGATCCTCTTCGATTGCCACGTCGACACCGTCGACGTGACGAGCCCCGACCGCTGGCGCCATCCGCCTTTCGGCGGCGTGATCGACGGCGGGCGATTGTTCGGTCGCGGCAGCGCCGACGTCAAGGGCGGCCTGGCCGCGGCCGTCGTCGGCATCGGCCGACTCGATCTCAGCGGCCTGGCCGGCGACGTGTGGGTGGGTGCGACCATCGGCGAGGAGGTCATGGAAGGGAGCGGACAGGGGCCGATCCTCGACCGCATCCGGCCCGACCTCGTGGTCGTCGGCGAGCCGACCGGCCTCCGCGTCGGCCACGCTCAGAAGGGCCGGGCGAGCGTGATGGTACGCGTGCGCGGCGTGCCGGCTCACACGTCACGGCCTGAGCTGGGGGTGAACGCCGTCTACGGCATGCTGCCGGTCGTCGAGCGGCTGCGCCGGCTGCCACCGCTGGCGGATGCCGTCGTCGGCCCGAGCGTCACCGAGCTCATCGGCATCGGCTCCCTGCCCGACCCGCCGAACTCCATCGTGCCGGACGAGTGCCACGCCCGCTTCGACTGCCGCCTGGTCCTGGGGGAGAGCCGCGAGCGTTTCCTGGGCCGTCTTGCCGAAGCTGTCGGCGATCCGGGCGTCGAGATCTTCCTCACGCCGCGATTCCTGGATTGCTACACGGGCCTTCGCCTGGACGTCGAGGACTTCTACCCGGCCTGGTTGCTGCCGGCCGACCACCCGCTGGTCGCCGCCGCGCTGGCTGCCGTAGCCGACGTGGGCGGGACGCCAAAGTTGTTCGCCGTGCCCGCCTGCACGAACGGCAGCCTCTCCGCCGGTACTCGAGGCATCCCGACCATCGTCTTCGGCCCTGGCGACCTCAGCCAGGCCCACATCGTCGACGAGTCTATCGCGACACACGAAGTCCGGGCTGGGGCTGCCGCCTACGCCGCGCTTGCTCAGCGGCTCATGGGTCGTGTGCCCGTGCCGACGTGGTTTACGTTGTGGCACAAACAACCGCCGTCGCCCCCGCGCGACGACTGATGGGTGATGCGTGACGTGTGCTATCATGATCACAGAGCACGGTGCTCTATGTCCGCCAGGAGCGTGCAGGAGGCGGAGGATGGCGATCTCGGAACGACGGTTGACCTTGGAGCAGTTCTTGAAGCTTCCAGAGGAGGAGCCCCCCCTCGAGCTTGACAGCGGGATGGTTACACAGAAGGTGTCGCCGAAAGGTCAGCACAGTGCGCTTCAGGACGAGGTGCTTGAGGCGATCAATCGCTTCGCCCGACCCCGCAGGCTGGCGCGTGCCTTCCCGGAGCTCCGTACGACCTTTGGCGGTCAATCGTGCGTGCCCGACGTAGCCGTCTATCGCTGGAACCGCATCCCGGTCGATCGGGCGGGCAGGATCGCCAACGACTTCCTGGAACCACCGGACATTGCCGTTGAGATCGTCTCGCCTGAGCAAAGCACGAACGCCGTCGTCCGGCGCTGTCTCTGGTACGTCGCCAATGGCGTGCCGGTCGCGCTGCTGGTGGATCCTGTCGACGAATCGATCCTCGTCTTCCGCCCGGAGCAGCCGCCAAAGGCGCTTCGAGACTCCGACCAGATCGACCTGACCGACGTGCTGCCGGGCTTCGCTCTGACCGTTGGGGAGCTCTTCGCCTCCTTGCAGGTGCGCTGATCGTCAGGTGTCATACGTCATGCGTCACCCGTCATACGTCACCCGTTACTCGTGACGCTTGACGCATGACGTATGACGCCTGACTCACCACCCATCACTCATCACTCGTTCGGCCGCCACTTGGACGACGAGGTCGCCGCTCGCGCGGACGACTTCGGCCAGCTCGGCGTCGGCGGCGACGACATGCACCTGGCGGATCCGGTCCTGGTAGCGCGTGAGGTCGGCGGCGGCGAGCCCCGACACGACGGCCCACGGGACGGGATTGGCGTAGCCTCGCGGCGGAACCTCGCAGAGCACTTCCACCGGCAGGTCAAAGCTCCGCTCGTCCGGCATGTCGAGCAGAATCTCATCGCCCTGGAGCGGCCGGCCGGGCGAGCTGAGCCGCCGGCAGAGCTCGATCTCGACGGCGCGCCGCCTGGCAGGGTCACGTTTCATGGGAACGAGATCCTCGTAGCCCTCGTCCTGGGACGTGAAGCCGAGCGCCCGCTTGTAGAGCCGACGGGCGGTCAATCGGTGGACCAACCGGGCGGTGGAGGAATCGGTGGCGGCCCGCTGTCGCAGCAGCCACAGCAAGCCCTGATCGTCGCTCGCTTCGAGCTCGCCCGCCTCCAGCAGCCCCCCTTCCAGGGCATCCTGCAGCGCCCGGAGGAACATCACCGTGGCGATGCGCACGGTGTGGTGCCAGTAGACGTTGTGGAACATCAGGTACTTGGCCATGATGAGCGAATGCATCGGGCCGACGCCCTTCTCGTCGAGGACGATCCCCGGGGCGTCCGTCATCGGGTCGCGCCAGGCCCGGAACGCCTGGATGAGCCGCTCGACGTCGACCAGGCCGTACGGCACGTTGCAGTGCCGGGCGTCCCGCACCAGGTAGTCGAGCTTGTCGGCGTCGACCGAGCCTGAGAGCAGGTCACGCAGCAGCGCGTCGACGCCGCTGCACGCGCTCCGGGGGAGGAGCAGCCGGCCGACGCGAACCGGATCGACCCGCCAGACGTCGGCCAGGACCGGGCCGATCACCGGGCCCGTGACGAGGTCGTAGCCGATCTCCTCGTGACGGCGGATCAGGCGATGCTCCAGCTCCTCGGCGGCGTGGGAGAACGGGTAGTGGCCGACGTCGTGGAGCAGCGCCGCCGCCAGCACGGTGTCGACGTCCTCCTGGGAGAGGGGCGGACAGGCGTCCTGGCGAAGCAGTTGGTGGAGCACCCGCCGCGTCAGGTGATAGACGCCGAGGCCGTGCTCGAAACGGGTGTGGTGGGCGCCGGGGAAGGTGAGCGATGTGAAGCCGAGCTGCTGGACGCGCCGCAGCCGCTGGTACGGCGGCGTATCGATGAGCAGCAGCTCCTTGTCGAAGAGCGGGATGCTTCCCCAGACACTATCACGAAGGGTCGTGCGCGGCGTTGCCAGCAGCAGGCCAAGCAGGGTATCTTCACGGGTGGAACGTGCCACAAAGGCTCCCTCAGAGCCGAGAACTTCTGTGCATTATATCACGGACGCGCCGTGTGGTTGGCGTTCAGCGATCAGCAGTCAGCCGTCAGGAGAGACACGACAGCGGTCCCTAACCGCTGATGGCTGAATGCTCACGCTGTCCTGCCCGCTCGTTGTGCTACAATACCGTACCGTCGGACCGGCACGGGCCGTCCCTGGGGGCAGAGCGGTCCTGCCGCCGCCTGCCACCGAAGGGCCAACAGAAGGGCCAATCGATGGAAGTCATTAGGATCACGCCGCGGGGTTATTGCTACGGCGTCGTCGATGCGATTCAACTGGCGAAGACGGTCGCCCAGGACCCGAGCGTGCCGCGTCCTATCTACGTCCTCGGCCAGATCGTCCACAACCGCCACGCCGTCGACGGCCTGGAGCAGTACGGCATCGTCACGCTGGACGGCGACGATCGCCTGGCCCTCCTCGATCAGGTCCGCTCGGGCACCGTCGTCTTCACCGCCCACGGCGTCTCCCCTGCCGTCAAGGCGGCGGCGCGGGCGCGCGGGCTCCACTGCTTCGACGCCACCTGCCCCGACGTCACCCGGACCCACGACCTCGTCCGGGACCTGACCGCTCGGGGCTACGAGATCATTTACATCGGGAAGAAGGGCCACCCCGAGCCCGAGGGCGTCATCGGCGAGGCGCCCGGCCGGGTCCACCTCGTCGCCGACCGCGACGACGTCGAGCGGCTCAACCTTTCCGTCGAGCGGCTGGCCATCACGACGCAGACGACGCTCTCGAAGTGGGACACGGAGACGCTGATCCGGGCGATCCTGGAGTGCTACCCGGCGGCCGAGGTCTACAACGAGATCTGCAACGCGACCCAGCAGCGCCAGGAGGCGGCCGTCCGCCAGACGCAGACGGCCGACCTCGTCCTCGTCGTCGGCGACCAGCGGAGCAACAACTCCAACCGGCTCGTCCAGGTCGTCCGGGAGCTCGCGGGCAAGCCTGCCTACCTGATCGATACCGTCAAGAGCGTCCGGCCGGAATGGCTGGCCGGCGTCCGGCGAGTCGCCGTGACGGCCGGCTCATCCACTCCGAGCGAGCTGACCCGCGAGGTGATCCGCTTCCTGGAAGCCTATCCGGCCGAGCCCGTCACTTCGGCGCGTTCTCTTTGAAGCGAGATCGAACCGATGGATTCCACCTTTCTCCTCCGC
Organism: Chloroflexota bacterium; assembly: GCA_016199325.1. The sequence continues at coordinate 19,941 of JACQGW010000430.1, read as the reverse complement.
GGTCTGATCATCGGGTTCTCCATTGCGGCGCCGGTCGGGCCCATCGGGCTGCTCTGCATCCGGCGGACGCTGGCGGACGGCCGCGCCGCCGGCTTCGTCTCCGGCCTGGGCGCTGCGACGGCGGACGCCATCTACGGGAGCATCGCCGGCTTCGGGCTGACGTTCATCTCGAACGCCCTGATCGCGCAGGAGGGCGGGCTCCGCCTCGCCGGCGGCGCTTTTCTCGTCTATCTGGGCGTGCGGACGTTCCTCGCCAAGCCGGCAGAGCGAGCGGCCGCCGCTGCCGGCAGCGGCCTCGCCGGTGCGTATGCGTCCACCTTCATTCTGACGCTGACGAACCCCCTGACCATGCTCTCGTTCGCCGCTATCTTCGCCGGATTGGGCGTCGTCGGCGCCGCAGACAACACCGGCGCGGCCGGCCTGCTCGTGCTGGGCGTCTTCCTCGGCTCAGCCCTCTGGTGGCTCATCCTGAGCAGCGGCGCGAACATGGTTCGGGCGAGGTTGAGCACCGAGATGCTCCGATGGGTGAACCGGGCGTCGGGCGCGGCCATCACGACGGCCGGCGTGATCGCCCTCTTGAGCATCTGGTGACTGCAATCCTGGAATCGACAGGTTGACGAGCCTCCGTTCCGTTGCTATGCTTTCCGCCATGACTCCAATCCACCAGCAGTACCGTGACATCAAGCGACGCTACCCCGAGGCGATTGTCTTCTTCCGGCTCGGCGACTTCTACGAGACGTTCGAGGAGGACGCCAGGGTGACCGCGCGTGAGCTGGAGATCACGCTGACCGGGCGGGACATGGGCAAAGGCGTGCGGGTGCCGATGGCCGGCGTGCCCTACCACGCGGTCGAGAACTACCTGGCCAGGCTCATCGCCAAGGGCTACCGGGTCGCCATCGTCGAGCAACTGTCGGACCCGAAGACGACCAAGGGGATCGTCGATCGTGACGTCGTTCGGGTGGTCACGCCGGGCACCGTCGTGGAGCCGGGGATGCTCCAGGCCAAGGCGAACAACTTCCTCGTCGCGCTCATCTTCGAGGGGCCGGCCGTTGGCCTCGCCTTCGCCGACATCACCACCGGCGAATTCGCGGCCAGCCAGATCCGGCAGGAGCAGCTCCAGTCCGAGCTCGACCGGCTCGCGCCCGCCGAGCTGCTGCTGCCGCGGACCGCCCGCTTCACCCCGGTTGGCCGGGTGATTCCGCAGACGCCTTTCGACGACTGGCGGTTCGATCTGGACACGGCCCGGCGGGCGCTGCTCGACCACTTCCAGGTGGCGACACTCGACGGCTTCGGCTGCGCCGAGCTGCCGCTGGCGGCCCGGGCGGCCGGGGCGGCCATCCAGTATCTCAAGGAGACCCAGAAAGGCATCCTGCCACAGGTCGCTCGTCTCGTCACCTACTCGATCGAGGCGACGATGGTGCTCGACGCCCACACGCGGCGGAATCTGGAGATTCTCCAGTCCAGCCGGACCGGCTCGACGCACGGCTCGCTGCTCTCCGTCCTCGACCTGACGCGCACGCCGATGGGCGGCCGGCTGCTCCGGCGCTGGTTGAGCCAGCCGTTGCTCGACCTGGCCGAGCTGGAGCGCCGCCAGGCCGGCATTGCCGAGCTCCACGCCGACAATCTCCGGCGCGCCGAAGTTGTCGAGGCGCTCGGCCCGGTCGCCGACGTCGAGCGGCTCGTCAACCGCGCCAGCGCCGGGCTGGCGACGCCACGCGAGCTGCTCGCCCTGCGCCGGACGCTGCTCGCGCTGCCGGCGCTCCACGACTACCTGACCGGCGGGCGCTGGCGCCGAGACGAGCCCGAGACGGACTCGCCCATCGCCGAGCTGGCCGCGGCCATCGACCCCTGCCCTGAGGTCGCCGACTTGATCGGGCGGGCGATCGTCGACGACCCGCCCGCCGGGCTCGCGGAAGGGGGCGTCATTCGGCCCGCCTTCTCGGCCGAGCTCGACCAGCTCAAAGAGGCTGCGGGTAGCGCCCGGCGGTTCATCGCCGGCCTGGAACGGACCGAGCGGGAGCGGACCGGGATCCGCTCGCTGAAGGTGGGCTACAACAAGGTCTTCGGCTACTACATCGAGGTGACGAACCCGAACCTCGACGCGCCGCTTGCGAACGGCAGCCGCGGTCGGGAGACGCTCTTCAGCGCCGGCTCCGCCGAGGGACCTTCCGGTTGTGGGTGTCGGACCTGGCGTGATCATCTGGAGCGCTGTCTGGGCTACGTCCGAAAGCAGACGCTCGTCGGCGCCGAGCGGTTCATCACCGGGGAGCTGAAGGAGTACGAATCGCTCATCCTCCACGCCCAGGAGCGGATCGTCGACCTGGAGACCGAGCTCTACCGGGGGGTCTGCACCGAGATCGCCGGCGCGGCGCCGCGGCTCCTGCGGACGGCGCAGGCCGTCGCCAGGGTCGACGTCGTCGTCGCGCTCGCCGAGGTCGCCGCCCGCCACGCGTACGTCCGCCCGCGGCTGACGAATGGGGAAACCATCCGAATCGTCGGCGGCCGGCACCCGGTCGTCGAGCGGTCGCTCCGGGAGACGCGGTTTATCCCGAACGACGTGGAGCTCGCCAACGACGGCTGCCAGATCGTGGTGCTGACGGGGCCAAACATGGGCGGCAAGAGCACATTGCTGCGACAGGTCGGGTTGATCGTCCTCCTTGCGCAGATCGGCAGCTTCGTTCCAGCCGCCGAGGCGGAGATCGGGCTGGTGGATCGGATCTTCACCCGCATCGGCGCCCAGGACGACCTGGCCGCCGGCCAGAGCACGTTCCTGGTCGAGATGTCCGAGACGGCGCTGACGCTCTCGGCGTCGACGTCCCGGTCGCTGGTGATTCTGGACGAGGTTGGCCGGGGGACGAGCACCTACGACGGTCTTGCGGTTGCCCGCGCCGTCGTCGAGTACCTCCACGAGAACCCGCGTGCCCGGCCCAAGACGCTCTTTGCGACGCACTTCCACGAGCTGGCGGACCTGGAGGCCAGTCTGCCGCGCGTTCGCAACTACCGAACCGACGTCCTCGAAGAGGGCCGCCAGGTAGTCTTCCTCTACCGGATCGTCTCGGGAGCTGCCGATCGAAGCTACGGCATCCACTGCGCTCGCCTCGCCGGCCTTCCGCGGGAGGTCGTCGCTCGGGCAGAGGAGATTCTGCGCGAGCTGGAGCAGAAGAGCGCCGGCAGGCCGGCTTCCTCGGGGCAGCCGCTCCAGATGTCCTTCCTGCCGGCGGCGGTCGAGGTCGACCCGCTGGCCGCAGCTCTGGCTGCGCTCGACATCGACGCGCTCTCGCCGCGGGAGGCGTTGCTGAAGCTGTACGAGCTGCGCGACCGCGCTCGTGCGGCAATCACATGAGGGACAGGCTTTCTGATGGCTGATGCGATGACCCTCGGCGAAACCCTCCGGCGCGCCCGCGAGTCCCGGGGGCTCTCTCTGGAGGACGCCGAGCAGGCGACGAAGATCCGCAAGAAGTATCTCCGGGCGCTGGAAGATGGCCTGCTGGGCGAGCTTCCGGCTCCGGTCTACGCGCGCGGCTTCGTCCGCAACTATGCGACGTTCCTCGGCCTGGACCCGGTCGCGATGCTCGCCCTGATTCCGGACCGCGCGACCGTCGTTCTTCGGAGGTCCCGGCAGCGGTCGGGTCCGCGCCGGCGCAGCGCCGTCGGCTACTTTGCCGTGACCCTCTTCCTGCTGGCCGTCGTCCTCTGGGGGATCTACTTCTACCGGGGCCCCGACGACCCCAGCAGCGTTGAGCCAACGCCCGTCACCGGGCGTCTGGTGGTCCCAACCATCGACCCCCGCGTTCTCGCAACGTCCACGCCGACGCCGACCCCCCCGCCGACGATCACGCCGTCGCCGACGCTCCGACAGGGCGTCGAGGTCATCGTCAGGGCCGCCGACCGGTCGTGGGTAACCGTCGCGATCGACGACCGGGCCGACTTCACGGGCTTCCTGGCGGCGGGCGAGGTTCGCACCTGGCACGGCAACCAGCGGATCGTCATGGTGGCGGGCAACGCCGGCGCACTGGACGTGACGCTCAACGGCGACTTCCTCGGTCGGCTCGGTCGGCAGGGGCAGGTTCTCGCCGCCACCTGGACGAAGACCGGCCAGGCGCTGGCGACGCTGACGCCCGTGCCGCCGACTCGGACGCCGGTGCCGGCCGGCTCGACGCCGACGGCCGGGGCCGCCGGAGCTCCACCGCCCACCGGAACGGCCCGGCCCCTCGCCAGCCCGACGCCGCCGTGATGGGGTGAGCGGTCAGCCGTCAGCAGTCAGCCATCAGCCATCAGCGGTCAGCAGGGAGACAGCTCGGCAAGCCGCTATCGGGGCGAGTGCTGCAAGCGGACCGCTGGCGGCTGACGGCTGACCGCTCACCCGCCAGGGGCGTTTTTGACTGCCATCCCGCCGACGTGGTATACTCCATTCTGACGCTGGATGCCGGTCCGACGTGTCTATCGACGAGGCTGGGCAGTCCTTCCTCGGCCGACAGCGCAGGTGTCCTGGCCCATGTAGCTCAGTTGGCAGAGCACGGTCTTGGTAAGACCGTGGCCGGCGGTTCGAGTCCGCCCATGGGCTCCGAGAACATCAGGAAAACCAGGGGAAGAGAGCCGGTTGGACGACCAGTCAACCGGCTCTTTGCTATTGGTCGTCGGCGTCGACTATGCAGCCGAAGCGAGCAGCGGGTACAATGCTTCGCGGCGGCGTCAAGGAGGTTCATCTTGGAACGGCGTTCGGCCGATTCAACGGCAGCGAAGCAGATCGACGAGATGGTGCGACGGATCGTGGAGCGATTCCGACCAGAGCGCATCATTCTCTTCGGTTCCCACGCGCGCGGCACTGCTAGACCGGATAGCGACGTCGACCTTCTTGTCGTCCTAGCTGGGAATGGATCCAAGCGCAAAGCGGCAACCGAGATGTACCGTCTGCTGGCAGGCCTCGGGATACCGAAGGACATTGTCGTCGCGACTCCCGAGGAGCTTGAGCGGTATCGGAATATCGTCGGCACGATCATCCGGCCGGCCCTGCGGGAAGGGAAGGTGCTGTATGAACGAACGGCCTGAAGTCCTGACGGTCGTGCGGCAGTGGGTCGAGCGGGCCGAACACGACCTGCGCACTGCGGAGCACACACTGGCGCTTGAAGACGATTGTCCCTACGACACCATCTGTTTTCACGCGCAGCAGTGTTCGGAGAAATACCTCAAGGCGCTCCTGACGCGGCAGGGGATCGATTTCCCCAGAACGCACGATCTGACGGAGCTCTTTGCCCTGATAGCGAGTGACTTGCCTCTTTCGATGGTACTGGAGGAGCTTGCCGAGCTCACCCCCTACGCGATAGAAGCCCGATACCCCGGCAACTGGGAGCTTCAGACGCAGGAAAACGCTCTCCGCGCGGTCGAGATCGCCCGTAGCGTCCGTCTGGCTGCTCGATCCCATTTACCGGTGTAGACAAAGACCTCAGGGGGTGTGAGTGACTGGCGTCTTGGCCGGCCGTTACCACATCTTGGGTAAGCTCGGCGAAGGTGGCATGGCCATAGTCTATCGCGCCGAGGATACGGCGTTGGGGCGGACGGTGGCTGTGAAGGTCCTGCGAGAGCAGTATGCCGCCGACCCCTCGTTACATCAGCGTCTTCGAGACGAGGCTCGGATAGCGGCCCGGTTGTCCCATCCACACATCGTAGGCGTTCTTGATGTAGGCGAGAGCAACGGCCTGCCGTTCATCGTCATGGAATACGTGGACGGTCCGACCCTTAAGGAAGCATTGAGCGCGGGTCCGCTACCCATCGCTCCCGCTGTCGAGATTGCCATCCAGACCTGTGAGGCAGTCGCGTCGGCTCACGCGAATGGCGTCGTGCATCGGGACATCAAGCCGCAGAATACTCTCCTCAGGAGGCCCTCTTCAACTCAAGGGGAGGACCTGGAACGTACTATCGCGCCACGGTTGCCAGCGGCCACCACCGACGTGAAGCTCGCCGACTTCGGCATCGCGCGCGCCATGGGGTTGGATTCGGTCTCCGACACGAAGCACGTGATGGGTAGCGTGCATTACCTGTCGCCGGAGCAGTTAAGCGGAAGAGCAGCTACCTTTGCCAGCGACATATACTCGATTGGTGTGGTGCTCTACGAGATGCTCGCGGGCCATCCGCCCTTCGAGGGGGAGACCGTCATAGGGGTAGCAATGCAGCATATCCAGCAGCGGCCACCATCGCTGTGCGACTGCAACGCGCAGGTGAAGCCACGACTGGAGAACATCGTCTTCCGAGCCATGGCCAAGGAACCAAGAGAGCGCTACTCGTCGCCGGATGAGATGGCGCAGGCGCTGCGCGAGTACCGAGACTTGGAAGAGGCTTGGACCGTGGCGGTGCCGCTGCCAGGGGACAAGAGAGACCCTCCCTACGGTCGGGGGACAGACCAGAGACCGGCTGCACCGATGGTCTCCGGTCCGGTAAGACTGCGATTAGGACCGTCAGGTCGGATGTGGCCGCTGCTGGCTGCAGTGGTAGTTCTTGGCGCTGGTTTGCTTGCGCTACCGAGGACCGCATCAAGTCCTGTCCCCTCGGCCACCCAGACCGGCGCCGCTCTCTTCGAGGTCTCACCCTCTTCAGCCCAGGCGATGTTGCTGAGTGCCACGCCCACAGCCGTTCCGCCTACGCGCACGCTTGTTCCTACAACGTCCACACCGTTGCCGAGCGCAACCCCAACACCCAATCCGCCGACATCCACTTCAATGCCGCAGCTGACGCCGACGCCAATCCAAGGGAGCATCGTTACCCTCCCAGTAACCGCGCTGAGAACCAGTTCGGCCCTTTTGGGGGACGCGCGCTACACTTACCCACAAGCGACAAATGTTGAGATCCCCGAAGCCTTCTCGGGTGCGCTTGCAGCTTACGGTGGAGGAGGTCGCGTGGTTATTGCTCCACGAGGCTGGACAGGGGAGGCAAGTCAGGGGGCAACAGGCAACACGTTCATACGCCTTCACCCAGTCGGCAGCACCGGCGCGTCTGCCCCGGGAATGCGCGTGACCTGGCTTCACTCTGGGCCGGCGGTATCCGAGGCTGCGCCCTACTTTGAACAGGCAGCACGCATTTTACGGCAACAATTCGGCGGGGAGCCCTCACCACCGCCACAAGGGATTGTGCGCGCTCCCATCAGCCCACAGCTGTTGGCGTATGGCCTCCCGAACACCTCCGACGGCTTGGAAGTCAACGGTGTAGCGTACTTCAAGGGGGAGTCAATCGAGTCGACGTTTGTGAGCATGCAAGTGACTCTGCCGCCAAGAGAGCACGAACTGGCGACCATACTGCTCGACACGTTTGTGGCAACGAACGTACCCAAGTGACAGGCAGGTGAAGCCGGCCATTCGCAACCTCGTCAAGCGGGAGGTCGAGCGGGGCGCCACCATATCGATGCCGCCGCCTCGCCGAGGGATCCCGCGCTCCGTCCCTATTTCGACGAGCCGGAGACCGCCATTGACCGCTGGGCTGCCAAGGCCAAAGTCGCCTGGAAAACTTGACTCATTCACGACAAGTTTTCCGCCCCAAGCCGGCTAGCCGGTTCGCGCCGATGGACCGCTGGCCTGATCGATCGGCACCGGCAACTGGTCGGTCGGCGAGCGGCGGCGGTCGATGAGGCAGGCGCTGCCGGGCTGGCTCTTGACCTTGCGCTTGAGCTCGGCGGCGATCGAGCTGATCAGGTAGTGGTGCTCGATGGGGCGGTAGAGGTTCGTGACGCCGGCGATAGAGATTGAAACGAACGGGAAGCGGCGAAGCTGGCCCTGGCGGTCGACGACCTCGATGCCGCCCCGCCGGCGGTCGGCCGGGTTGTAGAAGCCGGCGACCTCGGCGTCGAAACGGCGGATGATCGCGCGGCACATGGCGTCGGCCTGCTCGGCAGCCGTCACGACGACGAAGTCGTCCCCCCCGATGTGGCCCAGGAAGTCGATCTCCGGCGAGTGCGCGTGGGCTCGGAGCGTGTCTTCGAGCACGCGCGCCGCCGCGCGGATCAGCCGGTTGCCGGCCAGGAAGCCGTAGGCGTCGTTGTACGCTTTGAAGTTGTCCAGGTCGGCGTAGAGGACGACCCAGGGGCGGGGCGCCTGGGCGACGAGTCGGCGGAGCACGCGCTCGATCTGGACGTTCCCCGGCAGACCGGTCAGCTCCGAGCGGAGACCCTGTTCGACGTGCCGGAGCTGCGTCTGGACCCGGAGGAGGAGCTCCTCCAGATCGAACGGCTTGGTTACATAGTCGTCGGCGCCGGCCCGCAGCCCGCGGCGGCGATCGTCGGCAGCAACGTTGGCCGTCAGGAGAATGACCGGCAGGTAGGCCGGCACCGGCCGGGCCCGCAGGCGCTCGGCCAGATCGTAGCCGGTGCCGTCCGGCAGATTGACGTCCAGGATGGCGAGGTCCGGGCTCTCTTGCCGAAGCGCCGCCAGGGCGCCGGCTACCGATCCGGCCGCGACGACGCGGTATCCCTCCTGTTCCAGGGCGCTCTTGAGGAGCGTCAGCATCGACCGATCGTCCTCCACTACCAGCACGGTCGCCATAGCCACCTCGCGTCCAGTCAATCTGTCGAGCGTCCGTTTCGGGTGAGAACGGGTTGCAAGGGCCGTGCCACCCACGCCCGGCGAGACGGCACAGGAGGCGGTAATGCGTCATACGTCATGCGTCCCGTCATGCGTCATGTAGGGTGGCGTGCTACGGGACGGCTCTGGCGAGGCGGCACAGTAGTTGCACCGGCACTTCGGTGATGCGCGGAGGGACTACCGCATGACGCATGACGTTTGACGCATGACGCATGACGAATGACGCATGACGTTGCACCAGCACCCCGGTGATGCGTGGAGGGATTACGGTGGAGGAACGGCGGTCGGTCATCGTCGCCGCGATTGGCGATCTGCACTGCCATAGCGAGTCGGTCGGCCACATCCGCCCCCTGTTCGCCGAGGTGAACGACCGCGCCGATTTCCTCGCCCTCGCGGGCGACCTGACGCTTTCGGGAGAGGTTCGTGAGATCGAGGTCCTCATCGGCGAGCTCGAGGAGATCCGCGTTCCGATCGTCGCCGTGCTGGGCAACCACGACTACGAGCTCGGCCATGAAGCCGAGCTCACCCGGCTGCTGGAAGGCGCCGGGATTCGGGTGCTCGACGGCGATGCGGTTGTCCTGGAGGCGCACGGCCGGCGGGTGGGCTTCGTCGGCGCCAAGGGGTTCGGCGGGGGCTTCGACAAGTATCTGCTGGCTCCCTACGGCGAGTCGGCCCTGAAGGACTTTGCCCACGCCGGCCGGCGGGAGGTGCGGAAGGTCGAGGCGGGGCTGAGCAGTCTGTCGGCCGACTACCGGGTCGTCATCCTCCACTACGCACCCTGCCGCGAGACGCTGCGCGGGGAGGCGCTTGAGCTCTATCCCTTTCTCGGCTGTAGCGAGCTCTGCCGACCGATCGACCAACTGGGCGCCGACGTCGTCTTCCACGGCCACGCCCACTATGGCGTTCTGGAGGGCCGGACGAAAACCGGCATTCCGGTCTTCAACGTCGCCAGCCCGCTCGTTCGGCGGGCGTTTTTCTATGAGCTGTCCGAGCGTTCCGCCCCCGAGGGTGCGGCGCGTCCGGTGAGGGACGAGCCATGAGCGGTCGATTCCGCTTTCGGCCATTGTGTCCGGGAGGATAAGCAATGCAAGACGAGCAGACCGAGCCGAATCCGGAGCCGAATCCGGAATGGAGACCTCCTGCTCGTGAGGATAACGATCTCCAGATCCGCATTGAGGAGGCGCTGGCGCCGGTGCTCGCGGCGGTGACGGTGACCGTCGAGCACGGTGTCGCGACGCTCCAGGGCGTCGTCCCCTCGGCGAGAGAGAAAGCGCGCATCGAACGGCTCGTCCGGCGTGTGCCGGGGTTGCGGGGCGTGGAGAGCTATCTCGATGTCGATTTCGGCGCCGAGGAGTATCCCCGGGCCGGCGAGATCCTCGGTCCGGCGACGGACTACACGCTCATCGAGGGGCCTTCCCATCCTGAGGGGATGGAGCCGGATTTCGCCGACGACATCGGCACAACGGACGTCATGCGGGCGGTGTCGGAGGCCGAGCCGTACTTTCCGCCGACCGACCCGGTGGTCGAGCCGACGACCAGCTACGAAGGCATCCAGGTGCTCGGCGGCTTCGCCGCCACGTCGGCCGACACGCCGTCTGAGCCGGCCGACCACCCGGCGGCGCTCCAACTGAGCGACGACGAGATCGCCGAAGACGTCCGGCTGGCGCTCCGCCAGGACGCCGGCACCACCGACCTGCTCGTCGACGTGCGCGTGCGTCGGGGCGTCGCCGTGCTCCGGGGGACCGTCAACTCGCTGGAGGACACAGAGCTCGCGATGGCCGTCGCCAGCCGAGTGCCCGGCGTGCGCGACGTCGTCGACGAACTCTCAATCGCCGGCCAGCCTTAGGACGCTTGGTACAAAGACCGAACCGCCAAGACGCCATGGACGCCAAGGCGAAAGGTTTGGGTGTTTCTCGTTTGTGGTTTCTGGCGGTCGCCGGCACAGCAGTGAACCAGCCCACAAGCTCGAAACCATGACCCCCAGACCCGAAACCTCGTTCTTGGCGTCTTGGCGCCTTGGCGGTTCGACGTTTCTGCGAGCGGCTCCAGTCGGGCTAGACGCGCAGATAGCGCTCGACGTCGGTCACCATGATGATGGCGCCGCCCTCCTCGACGCGGCCGGCCGCGCCGGTCGCCGTCGGCACCTGGCTCAGCAGCTTGGCGTCGAGCGGGCGCCGCCGGCCGCTCGACGCCCGGATCAGATCGATGGCCTCCTCCAGTCGCCGCCCCTCCACGCCAATCAGGAGCAGTGTGCTCCCCCGCCGGAGAAAGCCGCCGGTGCTGGCGATCCTCGTCGCGCTGATCTGGTGGTCGGTGAGCGCCTTCAGCACCCGGGATGCATCCTCGTCATGAACAATGGCCGTGATCAACTTCATGGTGGACGACGTTTCGCGCATCGAAGCACCCTCCGCGCACAACGGCGCTGTACCAGTATAGGCGCAGGCGACGGCAGGCGCAACGATCGCCCGGTCCCCGATCCCTGCCCCCACCTGAAGTGGGTTGCGCAGGGATTGAGGAAACGACCAACCGACATTCCTGGCGTCTTCCCTGGCGACCTTGGCGTCCTGGCGGTTCGGTATCTCTGAGAACCGCGCTACTCGCGGCGCTTGACGGTCCCGCTGTAGGCCCAGCCCACTTCGCCTGTGGTGATGACGCGGATCCAGTACCAGCGGCTGGGCGTCGGGCGGGTGGGATCGATGGCGTCGCCGTCGCGGGCGTCGATGATGGCCACCGGCACGCCGGCCGGAATCCTGGCGAGGCGTGTCGCCGTCCGGCGTGGCTCGGTCATGAGCCCGATCTCGCTCGTCGTCTCGCCAGGCTCGGGCTGGAGAACGGCCAACTGCGACTCCGCCAGCCATCCCAGACGGCCCTCGCCGTCCCGCAGGCGCCGCCAGCGGGCTCCGTTCACCTCGACTGCGTCGCCGACGACTTCGAGGATGGTCCCCTCCGCTACTTTTCGCCCGTTCCCGGCGGATCCGCCGGGCTGGGCAAGCAGGGCGAGCCCGGCCGACCCTCCGGCCGTGGTCCGTGCGTAGGTTCCGAGCTGACGGGAAGGCTGCCGTACCGCGCCGGCAGTTGGCGTTGCGGCCCCCGGCGACGCAGCAGGCGTCCCGCGGGCGGCGGCCGTGGCTGCGCTCGGCGCAGGAGTGGCGGTGACCGCCGCGGCCACAGCTCCCCGCGCTGCCGACTGAATCACCACCACCGGCGTCGGCAGGGGATCGGCGAGCGAGGACAGCCGCACGGAGAGCACAGCAACGCCGCCGAACGCGGCCAGCAGCGCGACGAGCGCCCACCGGAGCGGCAAAGCGGGCGGTCGGGCCGGTCGCCGGGGCGACGCCACTGCCGGCGCGGCGGCGTCGGCCAGACGGATCGTTCCGGCGATTCGCCCGGTTGCCGGCCGCCCGCGCGCCACCGGCCGCGTCGTCGGCAGCGGCTCCCACAGGTCTGTGAAGAGCCGTGCGCAGCGGCGATCGCTCTTGCCAACCAGAAGGCGGCTATCTCGGGAGCGGAAGCTGGGGTGCCGGCACCAGCCCTCTTCGCGACCCGGGGCGGGAAAGTAGTGGCGGCAGGAGCCGCATTGCCGGCGGGCGCTCGCCACCCGTTGCACCATGCACCTCCGAGCAAACGGCGGAAGGTCGGCGAATTCTAGCAGCCGCCCGAGGGGCCGTCAAGGTCTCTGGCCGTGCCCTCAGCCCCGGCGTCGGTGCTCGACGAGATGCTCGACAAGACGGCCCACGGAGTACACGCCGACGCCGACGATGCCGATGAGGGCGACGCTCTGGATCTGGTCGGCGTCGATCCCTGTCTGCGCCAGAGTGACGGTAGCCAGCCCGAGCCAGAGGCCGGCGGCCACCTTGAGGCCGAGCTTGATCCGCTGCCAGCGGGTCACGACCAGGATGACCAGAGCTGCGGCGAGGGTCAGGAAGAACAGGAGCTTCAGCACGATGCCGCCATTATATGCCGGCGGCGGGCGATCGTTCATCCAGCGGAAGGCGGAGCTGGCCCCAGATAGGAGCGGCCCGGCCGCTCGCCGCTTCCCGAGGGGCTGGCAAGCCGTCGGCGACCATGGTGGCTACCTGCTCGCGCAGCCGGTCCCGGTAGGCTTGCGGCACCTTGTCCGAGAACCGGTAGAGCCGGCGGTACGCCGGCGGCAGCTCGGGGAACGATTCCCCGAGACGGGCCAGGAACCAGTCTTTCACGCGCGGCGCGAGCCGGAGCGGATCCGCATGGACCGCCGTCACCCCGTGGTCGAGCGCCGCCCGGACGACGCCGGCAAGCTGATCGGGCCGGTCGGTCAGATCGGGCAGGACGGGCATCAGGAAGAGCGTGACCGGAACGCCCGCGTCCCGCAGGTGCCGGATGGCGCGGAGCCGCTGATGCGGAGGCGGCGCACCGGGCTCCAGCCGGCGACAGAGCGCCTCGTCGAGCGTGATCAGGCTCACGTGTACCGTGCATCGGGTCCGGGCGACCAGCGTCTGCAGAACGTCGACGTCCCGGACGATCAGCGTGCCCCTGGTCGTCAGCGAGCAGGGATTACCGAGCTCGGCCAGCACCTCCAGACAGCGCCGTGTGATCCGGTAGCGCCCTTCGATGGGCTGGTACGGATCGGTGACGGTGCCGACGGCAATCGGCTCGGCGGTGGGGCCGGACCGCCCCAGCTCGCGCCGGAGGACGGCGGCCAGGTTGACCTTGGCGAAGATCACCCGCTCGAAGTCAGCGCCAGGGCCAAGGTCGAGGAATTGGTGAGTCCCGCGGGCAAAGCAGAACCGACACCCATGCGCGCAGCCTCGATACGGGTTCAGGCTCCACCGGAAGGGCATTCCCTCGACGCGATTCACTGCCGTTCGGGCCTCGATCTCGCGCACCTGCACCACGACTCCCCCATCATCCCGGCTGCCGATTGCTTGGCTGGAGTGTAGCACAACCGTACTACGAAGGCCACCTGGTTCTCAGTGCGGCGTGCTGCTACCTGTCAGTCCGCCCAGTTAACGACCTGGAGCCCCGGCACCTGGCGGAAATGCCGAACGTTTCGCGTGACGAGGGTTGCACGGTGCGCCAGAGCGATACTTGCGATCAGGAGGTCCGCGCGACCGATCTTCGCCAAGCCCCTGGTCCTACGGAGGCGATCGAAGTGGAGGACAGCAGCTTCGTTCATCGGAACCACCGGCATCTGGGCGAGCAGCATGTCGGTCCTTAGGAGCAGCTCTTGCGCTCTCAACAGTTGGGCGCCATCCGCTGCCTTCAGAACGTAGTCAAACCGTCCTCGTAGCAACGCGATCTTCGTGATGATCGTCGTGCCCACGTCGGGATCAGCGAGGTCGCGCAATTGCTCGACAACCCGCTGGTGTCCGGCGTGCAGATACGTGAGGGTATCTGTATCGAGCAGATGCATCAGCCATCCATCGGCTCGTCGGCTTCCGGACGCCCCCGCTCGGCATAGATCGCCGCCCGCAAAGCGGCCAGGTCTTCGTCATCCGCCAGTGCCCCTGCCTGCTGCAAGAGGAGGGTCCGGCCATCACGGCACCGCAGCCAATCGTCGAGCGATGCCTTGAGAAAGCGCCATCCACGGTCAATCTGGCGACCGGGAATCAGGCCGGCTGCGGCTTGCCGCTGGACTGTCTCGGCGGGCAACCGCAAATAGGCAGCCGCCTCTTCCAGGGTCAGGACGCTTGAGGTCTCGACAGCCCGACGCATTCCCTTCATCTTTCATGTCCCATGGCAGCATCTACTAACTAGCTATTCTAGCACACCACGCTACCATCATCCCGGATCACCTTGGACGAGCCGGCCAGGAGGCGAGTCGCGTCGGCGTAGAACCTCAACTCCGCCACGATAAGCCCTTCTGCGGTTCCTCAGCCGCCGGACTCGGTCTGCCGCAGCAAGCCCTCCAGACGCTCGACCTCGGTCCCGATGCCGCCCTCTGGCTCCCAAAGGATGGGGACGTCCAGGCTGTCGCACAGGTCGATGAAGTCGCTGAGCGACATGCCCGCGAGCCTGGCCCCCTGCCCCGACGTCAGGACCGCCTTACGTGGGGCTCGGGAGGTTCCGACAGGGGGTGTCCCTGCGCAGGGCCAGATTGGCGAGGCATATCCGAATGGAGCGGTCGGCAGGCGGAATGACCAGGCGAACAATCGGCATCCTTGGCGTCTTTCCTGGCGATCTTGGCGCCCTGGCGGTTCGGCCGCCCTCGGGGCTGCTCTGGTCTGCGGCCCTGGCGCGCGGCGCGGCCGGTTCCCGGCCGGCCGTTTGACTATTCGATCGTTTCTGGGTAGAATGAGTCCATCCTGGCACCGGGCCTCGTCCGCCCGCGCGCCGATGGTTCTCTCGATCAAGGATATCAATGCTTCTGTCCGCGCAACGCTTGACCGGTTCGTTCGGGACGCACCCTGCCGACTGCACGTGTCGTTGGGGTGCTGTCGTGTGGCAGCACCCCAGCCGTGGCCGTCAGTCAATTTCGGAGGAGACGTCCTGTGTTCGGTTTGATCAGAAGCATCCAGCGCGATATTCGAGCGGTTTTCGCCCATGACCCTGCGGCGGTCAGCATCGTCGAGATCCTGCTCGCCTATCCCGGGTTTCACGCCCGCCAGCTTCACCGTCTGGCCCACACGCTCTACCGCTGGCGCGTTCCGGTTCTCCCCCGGCTTGTCTCGCACGTCAGCCGCTCGGTGACCGGTATCGAGATCCACCCGGGCGCCCAGATCGGCGAGGGGTTCTTCATCGACCACGGGATGGGCGTCGTCATCGGGGAGACGGCCCAAATCGGCGACGACTGCGTGCTCTACCAGGGTGTGACGCTCGGCGGCACCAGCACCCTGCGGGTCAAGCGCCATCCGACGCTCGGCAGCAACGTCGTCGTCGGCGCCGGCGCCAAGCTGATCGGCGCCATCACCATCGGCGACGACGTGAAGGTCGGGGCCGGCGCGGTGGTGGTCAAGTCGGTGCCGCCGCACGCTACCGTCGTCGGCAACCCCGGCCGGGTCGTCGCCATTCGGAACCCCGAGAACGGCGCCGTCGAGAAGCTGCCCGATCCGGAGGCCGAGGCGTTCGACGCCCTCCAGCGCAAGGTGGCGGAGATGGAGCTGCGCCTCGCCGAGCTGGAGAGCCAACAGGCCGAGCGGCTGAACGGATCTATGCTCGCGACGCCCGAACGAGTCCTCACGAGGTAGCCGGATGCAACTCTTGGTCTATAACACGCTCTCCGCTCAGAAGGAGCCGTTTCGCCCGGCCGGCGAGCCGGTGAAGATGTACGTGTGCGGCATCACGCCGTATTCGGCGGCCCACGTCGGCCACGCGATGAGCTACATCCTGTTCGACACCATCACCCGCTACCTCCGGTATCGCGGGTACGAGGTTCGCCACGTCCAGAACTTCACCGACATCGACGACAAGATCATCAACCGGGCCGCCGCTCTCGGGATCACCCCGCAGGAGCTGGCCGAGCGCTACATCAACGAGTATTTCGCCGACATGGCCGCCCTGAACGTCCGGCGCGCCGACGTCTACCCGCGGGCGACTCATGAGATCCCCTGGATGATCGAGGTGATCGGCGGGCTCATCGACCGGGGCCACGCCTACGCTGCCGACGGCGACGTCTACTTCCGGGTGCTCTCCGATCCCGATTACGGGAAGCTGAGCCACCGGACGCTCGACAGCCTGATGGCGGGCGCGCGCGTCGAGCCGGGCGCCGCCAAAGAGCATCCCATGGACTTCGCCCTCTGGAAGGGCGCCAAGCCCGGCGAGCCCACCTGGGAGAGCCCCTGGGGGCCGGGGCGGCCCGGCTGGCACATCGAGTGCTCGGCGATGGTGCTCCACCACCTCGGCGAGCAGATCGACGTGCACGGCGGCGGACAGGATCTGATCTTCCCGCACCACGAGAACGAGGTCGCCCAGTCCGAGTCGTTCACGGGCCTCGATCCGTTCGCCCGCCACTGGCTGCACAACGGCCTACTCCGCCTGGGCGAGGAGAAGATGAGCAAGTCGCTCGGCAATCTCGTGACGATTCGGGAGGCCCTCGCCCAGCACAGCGCCGACGGCATTCGCCTGTTCGTCCTCTCGTCCCATTACCGCAGCCCGCTGACCTACTCGGATGAGGGGCTATCGGGTTCGGACCGGGGTGCCGAACGGCTGCGCCTCGCGGCGACGGCGGCGGGCCCTCTGGAAGGGACGGCGCTGGACGCCGGCCGCTATCGGACCGCCTTCGAGACGGCGATGGACGACGACTTCAACACGCCCCAGGCGATGGCCGCGCTCTTCGACCTCGCCCGCGAGATCAATCGCGCGCGCGACGAGGGCCGGGTCGTCGTCGGCGCTCAGGCGACGCTGCGCGAGCTGGCCGGCGTGCTTGGCCTGACGCTGGCCGCACCGGCGGGTGAGGAGATGGCGGCATCGCCGTTCATCGACCTCCTCGTGACCGTTCGGAGTGACCTCCGCGCCGCCAAGCAATGGGCGCTGGCCGACCGCATCCGCACCGGCCTAGGCGATCTCGGGATCGTCCTCGAAGACACCCCCCAGGGCACCGTCTGGAAGCACAAACGATAAGGTGGACGAGCTTACCAGCCGGCTCGAGAGCCTGCTCTTCGTCGCCGCCGGGCCGCTGGCGCCCGCGCAGCTTGGCCAGATCCTCGGCGCCAGCCCGGCCGAGCTGGAGCCGGCGCTGGTCGAGCTCGACCGCCAGTGCCGGACCCGGGGCATCCGGCTCCAACAGCAGCCGGCAGGCTACCTCTTCGTGTCGGCGCCGGAGAACGCCGCCACGGTCGAGCGCCTGCTCGGCGTCCAGCCCCCGGCCCGGCTCTCGGCGGCCGCGCTCGAAACGCTCGCCATCATCGCCTACCGCCAGCCCATCACCCGCGCCAGCGTCGAGGCGATCCGCGGCGTGAACGCCGACCGCGCCATCGCCACGCTTCAGGCCCGCGGACTCATCGAGGAAGCCGGCCGGGCCGAAACGGCCGGCCGTCCCATCCTCTGGGCCACCACGGCCGACTTCCTCCACCACTTCGGCCTCACCGGCCTCACGGATCTGCCTCCTCTGCCTGCCGAGCCTTGACTGTCGCACGGGTTGCCGCGAGAGGCGTGTTCAAGCTCCAGACGGTTGCATCGGCAAGAAACCCCGGAGCCTCGTGTGCGGGATGAGTTGGTCGAGCGTCGCAAGCGTGAAAACCTTGCCCTCGGTTCTCAGCAGGATTCGTCTCATGTCCTCGCGACGGACTCCAAACCCCCGACCATCGATGGCGGCCACTACCTCAAACCCGGGTCTGCCCTGGCGCAGCCGCTCGTCGCGCAGTTCAGCGAGGTGCACGATTCGGGTGGCCTTGTCCCGTGCCGTACCGTCGTCCCCGGTGATCTTGGCCTCGATGAGCACGGCGGGGTTGAACTCGTCGGGCACGAAGAAGTCGGGTGCCTGATCGTAGCCCGGGACGCGTTCAGCACGCTTGGTCTTCCGGAACGAAATCCTGGCCCGAGTGAGTCGCTCCTCGATGGCGTTCTCCATCACATCCCCGATCAGTTCAGACACCGAATCGCGATGGCTCGCAAAAGGACGCCCCAGATACCGCTCGTAGAGGAGCACAGCGTACGGTACGTGATGCGCTGCCACGTGTTGGACAGACGTCAGTCCTTCAGCGGTATCGACCTTGGCGAGACGATGCGCCGTGTCCGCCGCGCCGGCAGGCGCGCCCTGACGAATGACCTGGGTGGCAACGGAGATCAGCGCCTCCGCACGATCAAGAGCCTTCCCGCGGCGGGAGCGTGTGAGCCGATCGAAGAGCCCGCGCTCCCGACGGCAGCGAACATCGAGAGCGCGCGCGTAGCCTTGTGAGATGTCGCTGGCGCGTTCGGAGCGTGCCACATCCGTCCATTCGGGCGGCGTCATACCCAGGATTGTCCGCAGGACGACGAATGAGAGGCTGTCCTCACGCAGCGCCATCCAGACGGTATCCTCGGTGAAAGCGGTGAAGGCAGCCGTGTGCCGCTCAAGTACTTCGTACGCATATTGGAAATCGCGGTACTCGATGAAGCTGGGCCCTTTCGGCAAGACAAGGAACTGGGACTGAAGGTCTGAGAAGGTCACGGAGACCATTTCGTCGAGGTGTTCGCGCAGGTAGTTGAAGTCCACCTCAAATGGCCGGAGCAAGAGGCCCTCCAGCGCGGGTCGCGCTCTGCTGGATCGCGTCCAGGGTACCCGACACCAGAGAATCGACGTGATGCTCCGTCGCCAGCGCCACCAGGAAAGTGTTGGCGCGAGCCATCCGCTTTGTCAGCGGATCTGTACGCTCCCAGGCAGGGCGAAGGCGGTTCGTGGCGATTCGGGCGAGGTGCCCCGCCGCCAGGCAGCGGATGTCTCCATGTGTCAGACCAACGCCGGCGGACCGCAGGGCCATGGCATCCCTGATCAGGAAGGACTCTACATCTTCGCCTTGCTTTTGTGTCGACCCGACACGACAGACGAATACCGAGTCGACCGTGGAGGATGTGGTTCCTGCGATATGGAGCGAGGCACTCATCTCGGCCACTGCAGGCAACGCCGCCGTACAATCCAGGCCACTGTCGAGGATGGCGACGACCAGTGGAACATACGCAACTGGATCGTTGTGGTGGTACGTAAACACGAATGGAGCCCCCGGCTTGAGTTCCGCTGCGTAGCGCAGGAAAACAGCGGAGAGCCCGTCGGTAAAATGCGCCAGGTTTCGTCCAAGCGTGGTGTTACCGGTCAACTCTGCTTGCGAGCGGGTAGTGTGTTGACGGAACGCTTCAAAGGCGTCCGAGAGCCCAAGCCTCAGCCAGACGAAACAGAAATCCATCAGCTCAGCGTATTGAACGTTGTCGAAGTAGGGGGGATCGGTGAAGACGCCATCCAGGGACCCTGACGGCAGCGGCACATTCGTGGCAGGAGCGGCAAGAAGCCACGCTTGACGTTCCTCACCATCAGGAAACGCATCTACAAAACGAGCCTGGATGCGCTCTCCGGTGATGAACACGGTTTCCTTGCGCCGTCCATCGTAGCATACCTCGAATGGCGCTTCGCAGTACAACTTGGCGCGACGGTATTTCTCGACGAAATGACGGAACGAGCCAGCCCCCACGTTGGGAATCCCCAGCAGGTTGTTCTCGCACTGGATGAGACCGACCGGAAAGCCATGGACGCTGAAGATGTCCTGACACTTGAGCGCATAGGTGTCGTACCGACACAGCATGTTCTGGTACCGCAGGAAGTCGGAGAACACCGTTAGCAAGGCATGACGGATCGTGGGTTCCTCCACGTCACGAATCTGCTGCAGAAGAAGACCCAGCCCGAGAAGCTGCCGCTCGTTGAACATCTCGCGAAAACGGAGGTAGCCCCAACGGTGCAGCCGCGCTGTTTCGTCGCCGGGCGGTATCTCAT
>JACQGW010000428.1 GCA_016199325.1 Chloroflexota bacterium | reverse complement strand
TTAGGGGGCGGGGGCCGGGGGAGAAACGGTCGCCGGTCCCAGTGCCGTCCCCGGAATTGAACAGAACGGAGTGACGGATGGGCGAACGATTGGCGCGATTGCGGGCGGTGCTGGCCGAGCGGGACTTGCCCGCCATTCTGGTGTCGAATCCGCAGAACCGGCGCTATCTCAGCGGTTTCACCGGCTCGGCGGGCTTTCTAGCGATCACGGCGGACCGGGCCGTGCTGGCGACGGATTTCCGCTACGTCGAGCAGGCCGGCCAGCAGGCGCCGGGGTTCTCGGTCTTCCGGATCGAGCGGACGCTCACGCCGCACTTCGCCGATCTGGTCCGGCTGCTCGGCGTGCGCCGGCTGGCCGTCGAGAGCAGCCACCTCACGGTGGCGGCCTTTGCGGACCTCGCCGGAGCGGCGACTGAGGCGGGCGCCGAGCTGGTGCCGGTGGCCGGGCTGGTCGAGGATCTGCGCAAGACCAAGGACGCGGCGGAGCTCGCGGGCCTTGAGCGCGCCATCGCCGTCGCCGACGCGGCCTTCGCCGAGGTCTCCCGCCGGATCGCGCCGGGGATGACGGAGCGGCAGGTCGCCTGGGAGCTGGAGAAGCACATGCGGGAGGGCGGCGCCGAGGCGGTGGCGTTCGAGATCATCGTCGCCAGTGGCCCCAATGGCGCCCTGCCGCACGCGAGGCCGACGGACCGCCCGATCGGGCTCGGCGAGCCGGTCGTCATCGACATGGGGGCGCAGGTTAACGGCTACTGCTCGGACATGACGCGCACCATCGTGCTGGGCGAGCCGGACGACACCTTCCGGCGGGTGTACCGGATCGTCGACCGGGCGCAGCAGGCCGGAGCCACCGGCATCCGGCCCGGCATGTCGGGCGCCGACGCCGACCGGCTTGCCCGTGCCATCATCGCCGGCGCCGGCTACGGCGAGCAGTTCGGCCACGGTCTCGGCCACGGGATCGGCCTGGCCGTCCACGAGCTGCCCACGCTGCGGTCGACCTCGGAGGATGTCCTGGCGGCCGGGATGGTGTTCTCGGTCGAGCCGGGCATCTACCTGCCCGGCTGGGGTGGTGTGCGGATCGAGGACCTGGTGGTCCTGGAGGCCGGCGGGCCGCGAACGCTCACCCGGTCGGCGAAACTTGCCCTGGAGGTGTAGATGATTACGACAGGTGAGCTGAAGAAGGGGATCACCATCGAGCTCGACGGGGTCCTCTACTCGGTCCTCGACTACCAGCACATCAAGATGGGACGCGGCTCGGCGCAGGTTCGGCTGAAGCTGCGCGACGTCACCGGCGGCCACATCATCGACCGCAGCTTCCAGGCGGGCGAGCGCTTCAAGCGCGTCTGGCTGGATCACCGGACGGCGCAGTACCTCTACGGCGACGGCGAGTTCTACCACTTCATGGACCAGGAGACGTTCGAGCAGTTCGCCCTGTCGCCGCAGATGCTGGGGGACGCCGTCCACTACCTGAAGGAGGGGCTCGCGGTCGAGGTGCTCAAGCACGGCGACAACCCCATCGGCGTCGAGATCCCGCTCTCCGTGGAGCTGCGGGTGGAGCAGACCGAGCCGGGATTCAAGGGCGACACGGCGACCGGCGGCAACAAGCCGGCGACGCTCGAGACCGGCCTGGTGGTCCAGGTGCCGCTCTTCGTGAACACGGGAGACGTGATCCGGGTGGACACGCGCGGCGGCACGTATCTTGAGAGAGTGTAGGCACCCGGAGCACGGAGCGGCAGCGGTGGGCATCGACGTGGATCTGAAGGAATTGATCCGGCTGACGAGCGAGCTGGGGGTGACCGAGCTGCGGGTCGAGCGCGGCGACGTGCGGATCCACATTCGCCGGCAGCCGGCTGCCGGCGCTGTCGAGGTCACCCAGACGCCGGCCCAGACGCCGGTCGAGCCGGCGCCGATTCCCGATCGCTGGGTGCGCTCGCCGCTCGTCGGCCGGTTCTACTGGTCCGCCGAAGGCGCCGAGGGGCTCGATCGGGGTGAGGCCGTCCCGCTGGTCGTCGGTCAGGCGCTCCGGGACGGCCAGCGGGTGGGGTTTGTCGAAACGATGCGCGTCATGAATGAAGTGGTCGCCGACGTGGGCGGAGTCGTGCTGGAAGTGCTCGTCGAAGCCGGGCAGCCGGTCGAGTACAGCCAGCCGCTCCTGCGCCTCCGTCCGGTCCCGACGGCGTGAGCCCCGATCTCCCGGGCGGCCAGGATGCCAGCGGCGCCCGTCCGCGCGCCGATATCCACCTGCACCTCGAAGGGCGGGCGCGGTCGGCCCGCTGGCACGCCCGACAGGTGGGCCAGCATCCGTTCGACCACGCCGCGCTGCTCGATCGACTGGCCGCCGCGGATCTTGCCGGCGGCATCGACCGCTTGAACTGGCTCGCCGAGCATCTTCCGGCGCCACCATCGGACCGCTTCATGGCCGAGCACCTGGCGGCCATGACGGCCGACCTCTGCCTGGATGCCGCCGGACAGGGCGCCTGTCTGATCGAAGTCCGTTTCGGCGCCGCCGAATGGCGGCGCCGGGGTCTGAGCGCGACCGAGGTCGTTCGGGCTATGCGGCTGGGCGCCGAGCTGGCGCGGCCGCCGGCGCCGATCGCCCTGGGCACCGTCGCCTGTATCGTTCGCAACGGCGACCGCGCCGATCTGGAGCGCCTGATTGCGGAGGCCGTCGCCGCCGCGCCGGCAGGGCTCGACGGCATCGACCTGGTCCAGAAGGAGGCCGACACGGTGGTGCCCCTGCGGGATCTGGTCCCACTGGTGGATGCGGCGCGGGCAGCCGGACTTGGGATCACCAGCCACAGCGGCGAGTTCACCGGGCCGCGGAACGTCGCCGAGACGGTGGAAATGCTCGGCATTCGCCGGATCGGCCATGCCGTGCGCGCCGGCGAAGACCCCGGCGTCGTCCGCCTCCTGCGGGACCTGGCGGTCGTCGTCGAATGCTGCCTGACGGCCAACGTCGTGCTTGGCGTCGTCCCCACGCTGCGCGACCATCCTGCTCGGCGGTACGCCGACGCCGGAGTCGCCGTCACCTTCAACACCGACGACCCCCTTGTCTTTGCGACCTCCATCGCACACGAATACCGCTTAGCCTCCCAATTCCTGGGCTTCACATCGCGAGATCTCCGCCGCTGCACGCGCACGGCGGTCTCCAGCGCCTTCGTTGCCGAATCAGCAAAACGGCAACTGTTGGATCAACTCCAAACGGCAACTCCCCGGCGGGAGAATGGCTCGATGAAACGGCAAGTAAACGGCAAGAGATGGAACTCTATACCGTCAGCCAGGTGAACCAGTACCTGAAGGATCTGCTGGACGGCGACCCGGCGCTCCAGGACCTCGCCGTGGTGGGTGAGACCTCGAACTTCGTCCGGTCGGCCGCCGGCCACGTCTACTTCACGCTGAAGGACGAGCGCGCCCAGATCCGATGCGCCTTCTTCCGGAGCTTCGCCGGCCGGGGGCCCTCGGGGCTCCAGGACGGCATGGCCGTGGTCGCCTTCGGCAGCGTCTCGCTCTACGAGGCCTCCGGCGGCCTCCAGTTGTACGTCCGGGGCATCCAGATTCTCGACGAGCGCGGGCGCTTGAGCCTGCTGTTCGACCAGTTGCGCAAGCGGCTCGCCGCCGAGGGCCTGTTCGACCCCGCCCGCAAGCGCCCGCTGCCGGCCTTTCCGGACCGGATCGGGGTCGTCTCGTCGCCGACGGGCGCCGTCATCCACGATATCCGGCAGATCCTCGCCCGGCGATACCCGCTCGCCGAGATCGTGCTGGCGCCGGCCCAGGTCCAGGGCGAGGGAGCTGTGGCGAGCATCGTCGCCGCCCTGCGCGCGCTCAACGAGGCGCCGGGCATCGACGTGATCGTCGTCGCCCGCGGCGGGGGATCGATCGAGGACCTCTGGCCCTTCAACGACGAGAGTGTCGCGCGCGCCATCTTCGCCAGTCGGGTGCCGGTGGTCTCCGCCGTCGGGCACGAGACGGACCATACCATCGCCGACGACGTGGCCGACGTGCGGGCGCCCACGCCCTCGGCGGCGGCCGAGCTGGTCGCGCCCGACGTGGCGGACCTGCGGTATCGACTGGACCTGCTCCGGCGGTCGCTGGCCGACACGATGGCCGATGCGATCGACGAGCGGCGCGCGCTGGTCGGCGGCGTCGCCGGGCGGCTGCCACGGGTGGCCCCCGACCTGGCAGGCCGGCGGCAGCGCGTCGACGATCTCGCCGTGGCGATGGGGCACCACCTGGAGGCACGGCTGGTGCTGGCCCGGGAGCAGTTGCGGAGCCGCTGCCTCCAGCTCCAGGCGCTCTCGCCGCTCCTCACCATCGGCCGGGGCTACGGCGCCATCCGCCGGCTCCCCGATCGCGTCCTCGTTCGGTCGGCCGCGACAGTTCAGCGCGGCGACCGCTTGGAGATCGAGCTGGCCGACGGCAGCATCGTCGGGGAGGTCGAGACAACGTGGCTGAAGGAATCGGGGAGACGATGACTGGCACGATGGCGACCGGCAGTGGGACGCTGACGTTCGAGGAGGCTTTCCGGCAGCTCGAGGAGACGGTCAGGGGGCTCGAAGAGGGGAACCTGACCCTCGACGAGTCGATGGCGCTCTTCGAGCAGGGCGTCGAGCTCGCCCGGATCTGCCAGGAGCGGCTGGACCGAGCCGAGCAGCGGCTGACCGTCCTCAACTCGGGCCAGTCCGACTGATCTCGTCCACAGCCGCACTGAATGCCGGCATGAATCCGGGAATAGGTCAATGACAGAGCGACGAAAGAGGGAGAACGGTTGCGAGAGCTGCTCGGCAACCCGCTGATCATGGCACCCCTGTACGCCTGGTTTGCCGCGCAGGGTTTCAAGTTCCTGACCGTGCTGGTCCGGGAGCACCGCATCGACCTCCGCTATATGCTCGGGCCCGGCGGGATGCCAAGCGCCCACACGGCGCTGGTGACCTCGCTGGCGACGGCCGTCGGCAGGCGCGAGGGGCTCAGCTCGCCGCTGTTCGCCATCGCCTTTTTCTTCGCCGCCATCGTCATGTACGATGCGGCGGGCGTGCGGCGGGCCGTCGGCATCCAGGCGGGGATCCTCAACCGCATGCTCGACGAGTACTTCGCCCACCAGAACATCTCGGAGAAGCGTTTGCGCGAGCTGGTCGGCCACACGCCGATTCAGGTGCTGGCCGGCGGCCTCCTCGGCGTGACCTTCGGCTTCCTCTTCGCTTGACGGTGGGTGCCGGCACGCGATATGCGGCACCTGCATCGATCAGGAGCAACGCCGATGCGGGTGGACTTCCATACCCATACCTATCGCTCGCCCGATTCCGCCAGCCCCATCGCCCGCATCCTCGACCGCTGCCGGAAGGTCGGGATCGACGGTCTGGCCATCACGGATCACAACCGCATTGATGGCGCCCTGGAGGCCCGGGCAGCGGCGCCGGCAGAGGTGCGGGTCATCGTCGGCGAGGAGATTCGGGCGGACCGCGGGGAGATCATCGGCCTCTTTCTGACGGAGGCCATCCCGCAAGGGTTATCAGTTCGGGAGACCGTCGCTCGGATTCGGGAGCAGGGGGGTATTGTCTATCTGCCCCACCCGTTCGACAGCTTCGGCCGCGCCAACTGGTCCTCCGCTGAGCTGGCCGAGCTGGCCGAGCTCGTCGACGTCGTCGAGGTGTTCAACGCGCGTTCGATGCTCCGGCGCGACGCCCGGCGGGCCCGGCGGTACGCCGAGCGCTACGGCCTGGCCAGGGGCGCCGGCTCCGACGCCCACCTGCTCCGAGAGCTCGGCCGCGCTTACGTCGAGATGCCGCCCTTCGATGGCCCGGCCGATTTCCTGGCGGCGCTGGCACGCGGCGTGATCGTCGGTCGGACGACGGGGCCGTTCATCCACATCCAGAGCGCCTGGACGCGCATCCGAAAGCATATCCTGGGCGCCCACCTGCGGCGATAACAGGGTTCAAGGTTCCGGGTTCGAGGTTCAAGCATCATGCTGCGCCGTAGCGATCGAGTGATGAGCGATGGGTGATGCGTGGGCGAGATCCCTGCATCGTCATGCTGAGCCGCAGCGAAGCATCTCCCGGCCGCTGCTCGTTCGAGCCGGGGAGATGCTTCGCTGCGGCTCAGCATGACGACAACGGACGGGCCAGCCGCATCTGTGCCGTGACCGTAGGGGAGCGTTCCCCGCCTGGTTCAAGGCCGAAGTGCCAGATCCGAGCCGCGACCGTGAGGGAGCGGTCCTCGCGCCGTCGGGAGCCGCCCGGCCCCCGGGTCCGAGCCGCGACCGTGAGGGAG
>JACQGW010000431.1 GCA_016199325.1 Chloroflexota bacterium | reverse complement strand
GACCAGGGAGATGCTTCGCTGCGGCTCAGCATGACAAGAGTCCCCTGAAAAAAGGGCCTTTGGCGCGGTTCACGCACCGATTTTCCGAGTGTTTCCGCCAGTCGGGTATACGCGATCCGGCTTTCTTCAGAGTGTGTATGGAAACGCGTTTCCGTGCTCTGCCGCGGGTAGCCTGGCGGTTGAAACCGCAGACTACCATCGCCAAGTCGGCCTCCGCCGACTGACGCCAGCCCACGAAGGTGGGGTTCGCAGCGGTAGCCCGCCACTTCAGGCCGGACGAGCACGCCCGATAGCGTTTGCATACACACTCTCAGTGGACTCATGACAAGGCGCTCGCTGCGGCTCAGCCTGACAAGACCGCCGTGGCTCATGCATGACCGAACTCCTGCGAACTCCTACCAGCTCCCCCGAGTGCCTACGAGTTCCCATTGCCAACTCGCCTGTCCTTCCGAACCGGATGCCCGCCCAGGTGGTCGCGGGGCTGCGCCCTCGACTCATCGAGCAGCCGGACCAGGGTCCCTCTTGACGCCCGCCTGTTGTGCTGGTATCCTGCCAGTGTCGGCTGGTTGACTCGTGAAGGGGGCGGCTCCCCCTTGCCGTTGAAAGGAGTCCGACATGGTGACCAGGGTAAGCTGGTTGACGGCGGCTGCACTTCTCCTCTTGCTACTCCCCCTGTGGACTGTTTGGGCTGATGGCCCACAACCTTCCCGAAATGGCGCGCCAGAGGACAATCGCTTTGTCGGGTCCGAGGTGCTGGTCAAATTTGCCAGTGTGGAAGACAGGGAGAGGCTGCTGGCCGTGCTGGGGGCTGCTGGTGTCTCGCCGAGCAAGGAGATCCCAAGGATTGCTGTTTCTGTCTTGAGCACTCCCCCGGGCCAGGAGCAAGCTGTTGTTGACTGGCTGCTGAGTCAACCGGGCGTGGTATTCGCCGAGTTGAATCTGCTACATACCAACCCGGCGCCACCGCCTCGCATCTCCGCACAGTATGTGGCTCCCGACCCGCTTGCCTCAAGCCAGTGGTCGATAGGAAAAACCCGCCTCGCCTCGGCTTGGGACATCAGCCGTGGTGATCCCAACCTGATTGTGGCGGTCATCGATACGGGTTATGACGCGTCGCATCCAGACCGCCCTGTCAGACTGTTGAACGGCTATGACTTCTATTTGGGCCAAGTTGGCGTGACAATCGATTCCTTCGGCCACGGAACACATGTTGCCGGCATTATCGCTGCCGCTATGAACTCCATCGGCGTAACGGGGGTTGCTCCCGAGGTCAAGCTGATGCCAATACGTGCGGCCAATGCCAATGGGGCATTTCCGACAGACTGGCTAGCTAGCGCCATTGTATTCGCAACTGATGCCGGCGCCAGTATTATCAACCTCAGCGTTGGTGCCCCAGCTTCTTCCGAAGCAGTAAGCGTAGCGGTGAATTACGCGCTTGCGGCCGGGAGATTGCTGGTTGCATCAGCGGGTAACTGCGGCGAAGTGAGCACAGGCTGCCCAGTAGCCAATCCGCCCAACTACCCAGCCATGTACCCCGGGGTTATCGCAGTTGCAGCGACCGATGCCAACGACACACGCCCTTCGTTTTCTCAGTACGGGAGTTACGTTAGCGTTGCTGCACCTGGAGTGAAAATAGCGTCAACTATTCCGACGTATTACAGCACCGATTTTCCATACACAGTGGCCTATGACTATAGCCAAGGCACCTCCATGGCGGCACCCTTCGTATCGGGGGTCGCTGCCTTGGTCTGGTCCGTCAACCCCAACCTAACGGCTGTATAGGTCAGGCAGATCCTCGAGTCCACCGCCGTCGATTTGGGGACTCCCGGTAGGGACGACTATTACGGCTACGGGCGAGTGGACGCCTACGCTGCTGTTCTGGCAGCGCAGCTATCACTCACGCCGACGGCAACGCCGACCACCACCCCGACCCCGACCGCGACGCCCAGCCCCAGCGCCACCCCGACGCCGACGCCGACCCCGACGCCAACGCCGACCACCACCCCGACGCCGACGCCAACTGCGACCCCGACGCCGACGCCAACGCCGACCCCGACGGCAACGCCGACCACCACCCCGACGGCAACGCCGACCACCACCCCGACGGCAACGCCGACCACCACCCCTACACCGACCGCGACGGCGACGCCCAGCCCCAGCGCCACCCCGACGCCAACGCCGACCACAGCGGTGCTGATTGGCCCCACACCGGGCGCGACAACGGCGATCACGATCCCAGGCAACCGGGGCGCTGTCGTCGTGCCTGGGGATGCCGTTGGCAGTACGTCGCTCCAGGTGGAGGTGCGGGTTGCACCAGCGCCTGCGGCTGTCCCGACTGCCGTTGTCGCGCTCCAGTCCATTGAGATCGTATTCACCAGGGCATCCGACGGTTCGCCCGTGACGGAGTTGGCCGGTGAAGTGATGATCGAGATCTCGTATGCCGGACTCGGGCTGGCCGACGATCAGATTGATCGACTTGTCATCTACAACGCCAGCCGCGGTGAGTACCTGCCAACGAGGGTCGACAGGAACCGACAGGTGGCCATCGCAACGACAAGACGATTCAGCGTCTTCACGCTGGCAAGGGTGACGGCACCTATCCCGCGAGGCTACTTGCCTATCACCCTGAAGCTGAGACAGGCGACAGGCGGCTGGTGAGAACGTACCCTTGATACCATCTCGGCGAATCAGGTGGCTAGCCCCCGGGGAGGATCCATGCAAATAGACTACGTGTTCCTAGCGGACTATGCGCAGACCGAAAGCGGCAAGATGTACGTCGTCGGCGGCGGCATCGACCGCCTGTGGCTGCCCCAGATTCCTTTCACCAAGCCAGAGCTTTCGGTAGTCATCGGCATTCTTGTTGCGCCGAACGAGACTCAGCAAAGACACCCTCTTGGCCTGGAATTGTTGGGCCCGGAGAGAACCACTGTGCTGGCAGCAGTTCGGGGTGAGTTTGAGGCGGCTCCCCACCCAGAAGAACCATCGAGACACGCGCAGGTTCTGGCGGCGATCCACCTGTACAGTCTTCGATTCACTGAATTCGGTGACTACGTACTGCGAATAAGTATTGGCGAGCAAACGACAAGGGAGCTACCAGTCTACGTCCGCCCACGACCAGCAGGCTAGGCCACGGCTAGCTGTAGATGCCTGGTGCTCTGACTGCTACTGGTCGACCGAATCGCAGTCTGCCGTTCAACTTCACCGCCGATCTCTGGAGGGCGGGTTTCTTGGGTCAAGACAAAGCCGTCTGGTGCGGCCGTACCGGACGTTTGAGAGCAGCCAACCGGTTGAGTTGTGCCAGATGTTTGGAGGAGCAGTTCGGGTGGGAAGGGTATGCCAAAGGAGTCTGCCAAGAACTGGCGAGCACCGGCCTCTGTTCGTAGGCCATCCTGGTATTCGCACAGGGTTAGCCAGACTTCATCGGACCAATCCTGCGCGAGAGCGTCGCCGCTTGCCGCGATGAGTTGCACGTGATCAAGCAACCAAGCATAAAGGTCGGACGGACCAATACGACCCTGGACGAACGCTTGAACTACCTCATGAACTTGCTGAGAGAGCGTCATGGTAACTCCGCCCCGCCTCCCTGTCTGTCTATGGCAGATACGACACATCTTGAACCAACAGGGCCAACTATGGATGAACGACCCCAATATTCTCATCGTCGCCAAGCTGCGGCCCGCTCCCCAACACAGATGGCTACCACCGCATACGCTCAGCGAGCTGCGTCACTATCGGATACGGAACGGCCCCGAAGTAGGGATTGCCTTCCGCTATGTTCAGTGGAATGGCTGCCCCATTAATCATCCGCGTCATCGACGTTCGGACCCCAAACGCGTTGTGCTTGGCGGTACTGAGTACGTCCCTCGTCACGGCGAGCAGGACACCTGCCCCGACTGCGCCCACTGGGAACCTATCGCACGAGGTGATCCGGTGTTCTGATTGTACCAGATTCGGCGAACAGAACAATACGGACTTCTGTCATATTTGCGCGACGGGCGTCGGACCGTGGGGCTTGTCCCCACCGAAGGGCACGAAGGCACCTCCCACCAGGTCGGGCCCGGCGGGTTGGCACCGAGCAGGCTGATCACGCTCATTCGGCCGTCGCTCTCAGAACGCATGAACGTCCAGGCCGTCGCGGTGGACGCCACGGTGTCCAATCGCTTGTGCTGGTTGACTACTCCGGACTGTCGAGCCGAAAGAAGTTGCTCTGATGGCCCGCCTTCGTGTGCTCCTGGAAGATGAAAACCAGATCTCCGTGCCACCGCCAGTCAACAGGCCGCCTGTTTGCCCGACCGGTCTCGGCTGCTCGCCTCTCCTGGCCGTCGCCGCGAGCAGTCCCGAATGCTGTGCAGCTTTCATGCCGCCCGCTGGCTCTCCACTGCGTCGGACGACGGCGCGTCCGCGGCGAGCTGGAGGCTGCCCAGGCCGAACGCCAGGGCGTAGAGGACGGCGACGACCAGGATGAGGAACTGGTAGCCGAGCGACAGCGAGAGGTACTCCAACAGACCGCCGAGCACGGCGCCCAGCAGGTTCGAGGCGAAGCCGACGTCCGGGTTGACCGACTCCCTGAACAGCCGGCTGAAGATCAGGTTGGCAAGCAGAATCGGCGAGAAGACGAGCAGGCTGGCGACCGCATAGCGGAGCGGTGCGTTCGGGATGAGCAGCCGCTCCGGCGGGAGCGCGTAGGCGATGGCGAGGGCGCAGAAGAGCGCGACGAACAGCGGCGTGACGCTGCCGATGCGCACCCATCGGTTGACCATCACGGCCAGGAAGACCATTGCCAGAATGGCGAAGAAGACGAGCGAGTTGACGAGCCAGGTCGAGCCGAAGAGCAGACTGAAGCTGACGACGCTCTTCGTCTCCAGCAGCAGGAAGGCCGCACCCATGAAGAAGAAGTGCGGCTGGAACCGACGCAGGGTGCCGGGCGGTGCGGCCGCTCGAGTCAGCCCGATGGCCAGGAGGCCGACGAGCACGAGCGAGGCCACGTAGACGACCGGCAGCGGTCGGTCGGGAATGTACAGGAACGGCCAATCGTCGGTGGCCGGCAGCGGCGCCGCGCCGGCGCGGTGGCCGGCGTCGACGACCTCCAGCCGCCCCTGGCTGCGGGCGATGGCATCGGGCAGCCGAGCGGCCACGTCGAGCCGGGCAAGGCCGGGCCCGGCGAGGAGGACGGCCGCCTTCCCGGAACCGCCGTAGGTGATGACGACGGGCGGCGCGCCGAAGGTGCCGGAGAGCATGCCCGCAAGCTTGTCGACGAGCCAGTCCTCACGGTAGTAGTTGTAGAGGACGAGCACGCCGTCCTCGGTCAGGTGGGCCCGTGCGCTCGCGAACGACTCCAGGGTGAAGAGAAAGCTCTCCAGCCGCAGGTTGGCGAAGCCACTCGTCAGCGTGAGCGAATCGGGCAGGCCGAAGACGATGAGATCGTACTGCTCGCCCGTGTTGCGCAGGAAGGACCGGGCGTCGTCGACGTGCAGGCGGACGCGCGGGTCGTCGTACGGGCGGTTCGGATGGAGCCGGGCGCCAAGCTGGAGGAGGAACGGATCGATCTCGACGGCGTCGGCGCGTCCGACGCCATGGCGCAGCGCCGCGGCGGTGTCGGTGCCGCTACCGGCCCCGATGATCAGGGCGTGGCGGAAGCTGCCGTCGCCGAAGAGCCAGTACGGCACATGATAGAACGGCTCCCGCCGGTCGACGTCGTCCATCCACTGCATGCCGACGTTGTTGACGTTGATCTCCCACTGGCCGTCGTGCGTCCGGTCGACGACGATCTTGTAGTAGGGCGACCAGGAGGTCCCGCCGGCCAGCAGCGCGGCGATGCCGACCGCGGCCGCGAGCAGGACCGCGTTGGCGGCTGCCCAGGCGCGGGCGCGCGGAGCGCCGGCCGGCCAGGGCCGCAGCAGGAGGAGCGCGAGGGCGAGGACGCCGAACCAGACCGGCGGCGTTGTCCCGAGAACGCTGTTGCCGGCAAAGGCGGCGATGCCGAGCAGGCTTCCGCCGATGTCGTAGGCGTAGGCCTGGAGAGGCGGCAACCGCCGGAACAGCCGGCCCATCTCCTGGGCGAGCAGGACGAACAGGCCGACGACGAACAGGAAGAAGAGCGGTACCAGGAAGTAGAGGTCGTTCTCCTTCCGCCCGCCGGGGACGCTGCCAAAATAGAGGCTTTCGGGCGACTCGATCGTCAGATCGAATCGGAAGAAGCCGACCGCCAGGACGAACGCGACCAGCAGCGCCGGGAAATGGGGGAGCAGCGAGAATCGCCTTCTCGCCATCAGGCAGCCCAGCCCGATACCCAGGAACGACGCGATCAGAATGAAGTTCGGGAAGAAGATGAGCGCCCGAATGTAGGAGGGCGTCCACCGGATGCAGATGAGCTCGAAGTAGAGGATGGCAAAGCTCGTCAGCAGGAGCCGCAGGCGTGGATCGTGCAGGTGCGCAAGCATGGGATTGACCTCAGTGGGCGTTTGGCGCCCTCTCCAGGTCGTCTGCCTACGCAATAAACATGCCTTGCGAACGTCGCCGGGGCCGTCACCGGCTGGTGGCTCGGGGGTGTGCTATGCCGGGCGCGGCGAACGGGATGCCCCGTTGGCCTCAGAACAGGGTCAGACGCACGCTCGAGGCCGACCAGGGATACGTGGCTGGATCCAGGGAACAGATCGGCCAGCCGACGGACCAGATGTGGTGAGAGGTTCTGGTCGACGAGCAGCTTCAACCGTGAGTGATCAGGGTTTGCCGCTCACGTTCAGCGGCATAGCTGAGGCAGGCACGAATGTCGTCCGCGGTCACGTACGGGAAATCGGCCAGGATCTCCTGCGGGGTCATGCCGGCTGCCAGGTATGACAGCACTGGGAGCTCCTGGCGGAAACCCTGACATTCCTGGCGCCCTGGCGGTTCACTCCTCCTCGAACCCGCGCTAGGCGCCTGCCACCCCGGCCGCCGTCCGGGCCAGTTGGCCGACCAGCTCGATGGCCCGGTCGACCTCGGACTCGGTGTTGTAGAAGCCGATGGCAAAGCGGGCGCAGGCCGTTTCGGCCACCCCCCGGATGACCACGCCGTCCTGATAGAGGCGGTTGACGACGTCGGCCGGCCGTAGTCCGGCCACCCGGAAGCAGATCAGGTTGGCGTGGGCGTCGGGCGTGATGATCTCGACGCCCGGCAGGCCGCTCAACCCCGCCATCGCCCGCCGGGTCAGCGTGCGGCTCCGGCGGGTTGCCCATTCCAGGCCGACGCCGTCCAGCAGCCACTTGACCGAAGCCGTCAGACCGCTGAGCGCCCCGAGGTTGAAGGTGGACGCCCCTTCGAATCGCCGGGCATCCGGCCAGAGCACGTAGTGGTCGAGATCCTCGTGCGACGCAACCGCGCCGGTTCCAACCAGGGAGACGTCGATTTCGCTCAGTCGGTCGGA
Source organism: Chloroflexota bacterium (assembly GCA_016199325.1). The sequence goes on along the minus strand of JACQGW010000431.1, from coordinate 6,013 downwards.
TCGAATGTAGAATCCCCCGGTCCCCGACGGCCCCATCAGCCACTTCTGTCCGGGGAACGCGTAGTAGTCCACGTCGAGGTCGGCGACGTCGACCGGGATTGCGCCGACCGTCTGCGCGCCGTCGATGACTACCGGCACGCCGCGGTTGTGGCAGAGCTCGACGATGGCCCTGGCGTCGAAGCATGCCCCGGTCGAGTACGAGACGTGGGAGATCGAGACGAGCCGCGTCTGCGGCGTCAGTTGCTCGGCAATCGCCGCGACGGCATCGCCGCCGTGCCGCCCGACGTCCGCGATCCGAACGGCGATCCCGTATCGCCGCTCGGCCAGACGGACCGGCAGGAGCCCGCCGCCGTGCTCGATGTTCGTCGTCACGATCTCGTCGCCGGGCGACCAGTTGTAGCCGAAGGTGGCGATGTTCATGCCCTCGGTCGTGTGGCGGGTCAGGGCGATGTTCTCGGGCCGGGCGTTGACGAGCCTGGCGAGCGTCGCCCTGGTCTCTTCCCTGACGCGGCCGGCCAGGGGATAGCGGTCCGGCGTGATGCGGCCCTGTTCCAGCTCGGCCCGAAACCACTCGCGCGTCGCCGCTTCACAGTAGGTGGTCATCGGGCCGTAGGTGCCCGTGTTTAAGTAGGCGTACTTCTGAACGGCCGGCAGTGCCTCGCGGATCGCTTTCAGTTTTTCGGCGTCATCCATGATCGACTCCCAGGCGAGACTTCGTGGGGTTCCGACGGGATCCGGAGAGTCCCGAACCGCGATGCCAGTGATGCATCCTGACTACCCGTGGCATGACCCGATCTCGGATCGGAGGAGCCTGGTGACCTGTCAGGCATCATCCGAGCGTTGGTGTTGGGTCCGCTCGCTCACGCTCGCGGCTCGGACGTTCCCGAGGTTCGCTCGCTTGCGCTCGCGGCTCGGATAGTGGGTCCGAGCCGCGAGCGTGAGCGAGCGAAAACCCTCACGTCACGCGTGGCCGACTACTCGCCTGGTCGGCCCTCTCAACCGCTGGTTCAGACCTATCCTCGCCGTGCGAGAAGTGTTCTGAGGAAGAGGCCGCCGGCGAGCAGTGCGAAACCGGCGAGTAGCAGCATCGGCAACGTGTTGTCCGGCTCTTCGCCGGTCCGCGGCAACTGTTGGGCGCCGGCCTGGGGCGTCGCAACCGCCGTCGGTCGTGGCGTCGGCGCGGGCAGACTCGCCAGCCATCGGTTCACCGTCGTGACGTCGGCGTCGCTGATCTGGACGGCGGTGAAGGCGCCCATCCGGCTCCGCGGCGTCCGCACCTGCGTGATCTCTTCTGCGGGCGCCAGCTTGGTGCCGGCAACGCTCGGCGGAATTCCGTGGCACGCAGCGCAGCCCTTCTCGATGAAGATAACCTGACCCGCAGGATCGCCGGCCCTGGCGGCGAACTGATAGGTGCCGGCCGTCGCCGGCCGGGGGAGCGTCTTGACGAAGTCGAGAATGTCGCCCAGCTCGGCGTCCGTCACCTGCTTGTCCGAGAAGCTCGGCATCCTGGCGCGAGGCGTGCGCACTTGCTTGACGACGTCGGCGGCGCTCAGCGTCGTCGCGGCGAGCGGCGGGCCGTAGCCGCCTTCGCCGTTGTTCCCATGACATCGCGCACAGAACTTCCCGCTGTAGAGGTCCTTCCCCTTGACCGCGTCGGCGACGGCTATGCCGAGCGTGACCAGGAGCAGCACCATCCCTGCGGCGAGTGCGAGGACCAGGCGCCAGTACTGTCCCTTTGAGACCCAAGACACGTCCTTCCTCCTCCAACCCTTCCCACGGTGGGCGCATTATCCTGGACTGCGAGCGTCTTGTCAAGCCCCCGGCCGCATCCTGCAATCCGGACCGGCACGTCCCGCCAGGGTCAAGCGAGCGGGCACCGCCTTGACATTCCCGCTTTCGGTCTGGTAACGTTGAGTGAACGTTGCGCATCAGGACCTCACATCCCGTAGAGCGGTTTGCGCAGGGATTTACCAAACGACCAACCGACATTCACGGCGTCTTTCTCGCCGTCACTCTTGGCGATCTGGGCGTCTTGGTGGTTCGTTGTCTCTCGGCACCGCTCCAGCGGGGGGTGAGGTCTTTTCGTCCGTGCGCTTGGCCGGCCGGGCGACCAGAAAGGACAGCATGGAACGATCCCCCGTCGACATGGAAACCATCGTCTCGCTGTGCAAGCGGCGAGGCTTCGTGTTTCAGAGCAGCGAGATTTACGGTGGCCTCGGCAGCACCTGGGACTACGGGCCGCTCGGCGTCGAGATGAAACGAAACCTGCGCGACGCCTGGTGGCGGGCGATGGTCCACGAGCGCGACGACATGGTTGGCCTCGACGCCGCCATCCTGATGCATCCGACGACCTGGGTCGCCTCGGGGCACGTCGAGTCGTTCGTCGACCCGCTGGCCGAGTGCATGGTCTGCCGCAAGCGCTGGCGCAGCGACCAGGTAGCCGACAAGTGCCCTGCCTGCGGGGGCGGCCTGACCGAGCCGCGCCTGTTCAACCTGATGTTCAAGACCTTCATGGGCCCGGTCGAGGAGGCGGCGGCCGTCGTCTACCTGCGACCCGAAACGGCCCAGGGCATCTTCGTCAACTTCACCAACGTCCAGATGGCCACCCGGCGGAAGCTGCCGTTCGGCATCGCCCAGATCGGCAAGGCGTTCCGCAACGAGATCACGCCCGGCAACTTCATCTTTCGGACGCGCGAGTTCGAGCAGATGGAGATCGAGTTCTTCGTCAAGCCGGGCACCGACGAGGACTGGCATCAGCGCTGGGTGAACGACTGTCTGGCCTGGTATCGGCGCTACGGCATCCGCGAGGAGAATCTGCGGCTGCGCCGCCACGAGCCGGACGAGCTGGCCCACTACGCCAAAGACACCTACGACGTCGAGTACCGCTTCCCGATGGGCTGGGGCGAGCTCATGGGCATCGCCAACCGGACCGACTTCGACCTCCGCCAGCATGCCCAGTACAGCGGCAAGGACCTGACCTACTTCGACGAGGAGTCCGGCCAGCGCTTCCTTCCCTACGTCATCGAGCCGTCGGCCGGCGTCGACCGGGCGATGCTGGCGTTCCTCATCGACGCCTACGACGAGGAGCCGGACAAGGAGGGAACGCGCGTGGTGCTGCGCCTGCACCCGGCGATTGCGCCGGTCAAGGTGGCCGTGCTGCCGCTCTCCCGCAAGGAGCTGCTCGTCAACCTGTCCCGGGAGATTCACACGACCCTCCGCCGCCACTGGATGGTCCAGTACGACGATAGCCAGTCCATCGGCCGCCGCTACCGCCGCCAGGACGAGATCGGCACGCCGCTCTGCGTCACTGTCGACTTCGATTCCCTCGACGATCGGGCCGTGACGATCCGGGACCGGGACAGCATGGCTCAGGTGCGTGTGCCCATCGCCGACCTGCGCCATCGCCTGGCGGAATGGCTCGGGCTGTGAGGATCGTCCATACTGCCGACCTTCACCTGGGAATCGAGAACTACGGCAGGCTGGACCCGGCCACGGGGCTACCGACCCGCGTCGTCGACTTCCTGACGACGCTCGACGCCGTCGTCGACCGCGCCATCGGCGACGGCGCCGACCTCTTCCTGCTGTGCGGCGACGCCTACAAGACGCGTGATCCGAACCCGACCCTTCAGCGCGAGCTCGCGCGCCGCATCGACCGGCTCGGCCGGGCCGGCGTTGCCGTCTTCCTGCTCGTCGGCAACCACGACCTGCCGCAGGCTACCGGGCGGGCCAGCACCCTGGACATCTTCCAGACGCTCCACGTCCCGAACGTCGCGGTCGGCGCTCGCCCCTGCGTGACCGTCGTCCAGACGCGCTCGGGGCCGATTCAAGTCGCCGCGCTTCCCTGGATCCTCCGAAGCACGCTTCTGACCCGCGACGAGTACAAGAACAGGACGATGGCCGAGATCGACGCGGCGCTCCTGGGCAAGATCGAGCAGGTCGTCGACGGGATGACCGACGAGCTGGACCCGAGCCTGCCGGCGATCCTGGCCGCCCACGCCACGCTCTTCGGCGCCGAGCTTGGCAGCGAGCGGAACATCATGCTCGGCCAGGACCTGATCCTACCGCCGGGCCTCCTCGCCCGGTCGCGCTTCGCCTACGTCGCGCTCGGCCACATCCACCGCCACCAGGCGATCCCGGCTGCCGTCCCGACCGTGTACGCCGGCAGTCTCCAGCGGATCGACTTCGGGGAAGAGAAGGAGCCCAAGGGCTACGTCGTCGTCGACCTCGAGCCCGCGGCCGAGCCGACCGCCGACCAGCGCTTTGCGGCGCGCTGGACGTTCCAGCCGGTCGATGCCCGCCGCTTCGTTACGCTCCGAGTCGCCGCCGACACCGACGACCCGACGAGTGCCGTCCTGGCGGCCGTCGAAGGCCGCGCCGATGAGCTGCGTGACGCCGTCGTCCGCGTCCAGGTGGTGCTTTCGGCCCGGCGCGAGGCGCTGCTGCGGGAGGGCGACGTTCGCCGGGCGCTCAAGGACGCCGCCTTCGTCGCCGCCATCGCCCGCGAGGTGGATCGCGAGCATCGACCTCGTCTGGCCGGCCGGCCGGTCGAGGAGCTGACGCCGCTCGATGCCCTGCGGCTCTACCTGGAATCCAAGCGGACGCCGCCGGATGCCGTCGAGACGCTCGTCGAGTTCGCGCAGCGGCTGGCTGCGGAGCGCGAGGCGTAGAGCTGCTCCGAGGGAGGCCGAACTGCCAAGACGCCAAGGCGGTGTTCGATTAGTGGAATCCGGAAGCCCGGCGGTGCCGGCGGGCGAAAGGAACGACACGGCCACCGCCCTGCCCACCCGGATTCGGCGGTCCCTGCGGTCGCTGCCGGTGGGTCGTCGGCTGGCAGGGATCATCCATCTCCGATACCGCTGGATCGTCGTCGCGCTGGGCGCCATCGGCGTCACCGAGATCTCGCTCCACTCCAGCTTCTTCGCCACGCTCATCCCGACTCTGCGCTCCGAGCTCGGCCTGAGCTACAGCCTGGCGCAGAGCCTGCTGTCGGCGTTTGCCCTGACCTACGGACTGATGCAGGTCCCCGTCGGCCTGCTGACCGACCGCTTTGGTGCCCGCCGAGTCGTGCTGGTGTCGCTGGCCGCGTTCGCCGCGGGCGCGTCGCTGACCCCTCTTGCCCCGAGCTACCTCACAGGGCTGGCGGCCCGGCTGCTCACCGGTCTGGGCGCGTCGGCGATCTACGTGCCGGGCCTGCGGCTGCTGTCAAACTGGTTCCCGCCGAACCGGATGTCGACCGTCATGGGCCTGGTCTCCGTCGGCTCGTCGCTCGGCGCCATGCTGGCGCTCGTGCTCGTCCCCCACCTGGCGGCAACCGTCGGCTGGCGCTCCGCCTACCTCATGGCTGCGCTGACACTCCCGGTCGTGCTGGTCCTCTACGGGCTCTTCTGCGCCAATCGTCCGGAGGACGTCGGCCTTGCGTCGGCCTCGCCGCCACTGGCCCGATCGACCGTGACGCCGATCGGAACGGCGCTCCGCGCCGTCCTGGGCAACCGCCGCGTCTGGCCGTACAGTATTGCCAGCGGGTTGTACTTCGGCTCCTACCACGGGCTGATCGCCTGGTTGCCCACCTACTTGATCCTGGAGCTTGGCCATCCGGCCACGGCGGCGGGGGCGATCGTGAGCCTCCTCCCCATCGTCGCAATGGCAGCCTATCCGCTGACCGGCTTCGCCAGCGACCGGTTGGGCCGGCGCCGGGTCTTTCTGGCCGGTGCCCTGATTCAGGCGGCCACGCCGCCCGCCTTCGTCGCCCTGGCGCCGGGCCTGCCGGTGCTCGGGCTCGCCGCGTTCATGCCGCTCTTCTCTCTCGCCGTCGCCGGCAGCCTGAACGGCATCCCGCTCGCGGCGCAGTTCGTCGAGCGGCGGTTTCAGGCCACGGCGATGGGGCTGGCCAATGCGATGTTCTTCATCGGCGCCTTCCTCGCGCCGATCGTGCTCGGCGCCATCGTCGACTCCGCCGGTCAGCCGCACTTCGCCCTCTTCGGTGTCGGCGGCCTGGCGCTGCTCGCCTTCGCCG
>JACQGW010000438.1 GCA_016199325.1 Chloroflexota bacterium | reverse complement strand
GAGCAAGCAAGCGGCGCCGCTTGCTTGCTCCAACGGCCCGGCGGGCCCGCAGAGACCCGCACCGGGCTCCGACCGGCACGGCTGTGGGGAACGCCGTCGGCCTCGCCTCCACGGTCCGCGCCAGCGCCGGGTCGAAATGGACCGCTGCACACTCATCACCCATCACTCATCACTCGTGCCACGGGCACACGCTTGAGGTGGACGTGGGTCGGGAGGGGCGCGCCGAGCAGGGGGCGGGCGTAGTCGGCGAAGGCGGTCGTGACGGCGGTGCCCTCCTCCGTCAGGTAATCGGGTGGGAGCCGCCGCTCCTGGCCGGCGATCGCGACGAGCGGCGCCAGGCCGGTGGTCGCTCGGTACTCCGGCCCCGGCTCGCGGACCAGAATGACCATCCGGTCCGACTCGCCCGCGACCGCGGCCCGGACCGCCGCCTGGCCCGCCAGGTACGCCTCGCCAACGTCGACGTGGGAGAGGGCAAGGGTGCTCATGCGCTGGAGGGTGCCGGGCTTGTCGAAGCGCGCCGGCAAGCCAAGCTCTCGGGTGATGGTCCGACAGAGGAACGCGGCCGGGCTTTCGTGGTACGGATGGCCGAAGGCGTCGACGAAGAGCACCTCTCCACCGGCGATCGCCGCGCCTGCCTCGTCGCACACGTTCTCGCCGACGACGACGACGGCGTGCCCGAGGGCGCGGACGACGTCCTGAACCTGCTCGACGAACCTGCTCAGCCCCAGCGGCCGCTCCGGTGGATAGATGAGATGGGGCGGGTCGGCCAGATGGCGCTTGCCGAGCGCCGACGCCGCGACGAGCCAGCCGGCGTTTCGCCCCATGACCTCGATCAGCTTGACCGGATAGACTCGGGCCGTCGCCTCGGTGTCTCGCCCGGCGTCCTGGACGGCTGTTGCCAGGAAGCGCGCCGCGCTGCCGTAACCGGGGGAGTGGTCGGTCACCGGCAGATCGTTGTCGACCGTCTTGGGGATGCCGACGACCTGGAGGGGATAGCCGGTGCGGGTCGCCGCCAGGTGAAGGCGGTGCGAGGTTTCCGCCGAGTCGTTGCCGCCGATGTAGAGGAAATGGCGGACGCCGTGCCTCTTCAGGACGGCGAGCGCCCGATCCTCGTCGCCCGGACGAAGCCGGTAGCGGCAGGAGCCCAGCGCAGCCGACGGCGTCTGGAGCAGGCCCTCCAGGACGATGGGGTCCTCCTGGCGCAGGTCCACCAGACGCTCCTCGAGAAGCCCCTCGATCCCGTTGACCATGCCGTAGATCCCATCGATCGCCTGGTGCCGGAACGCCTCCTGGACGACGCCAAGCAGACTGGCGTTCATCACCGCCGTCACCCCGCCGGACTGTCCGACGACCAGGTGTCCTCGATCGTTCATCCCGCACCACCCGGATTCGCCGTCAGGAGGGCGCGGGCGATGACGAGCCGCTGGATCTGGTTGGTGCCCTCGTAGATCTGCGTGATCTTGGCGTCTCGCATCATCCGCTCCACCGGGAAATCGCGCAGGTAGCCGTACCCGCCGAGCACCTGGACGGCGTCGGTCGTCACCCGCATGGCGACGTCCGAGGCGAGGCACTTGGCCATCGCCGAGAGGCGGGTCATGTCCGGGCCCGCCGCTTCGGCCTCGACCGCCGCCCGGTACGTGAGCTGGCGCGCCGCCTCCACCTGCATCGCCATGTCCGCCAGCATGAACTGGATGCCCTGGAACTGGGCGATGGGCTGCCCGAACTGGACGCGCTCTTTGGCATAGGCGACGGCGCAGTCGAGCGCGCCCTGGGCGATCCCGATCGCCTGGGCGGCGATGCCGCAACGCGTCCGGTCGAGCGTCTGCATGGCGATCTTGAAGCCGTCGCCTTCGGCGCCGAGCCGGTTGGCGGCCGGGATCCGGCACTCCTCGAAGCGCAACTGCCCGGTCGGCGAGCCGCGGATGCCCATCTTCTCTTCCAGTCGGGTCACCTCGAAGCCGGGCGTGTCCCGCTCGACGACGAACGCGGTGATGCCGCGCGTGCCGCGAGCCGGGTCCGTGATGGTGAAGACGCAGTAGAGGTGCGCCACCGAGGCGTTGCTGGTGAAGTTCTTGGTGCCGTTCAGAATGTATTCATCGCCGCGGCGGACAGCCCGGCTGGACATCGCCGCGGCGTCGGAGCCCGAGCTCGGCTCGGTCAGGGCGAACGCCGCCAGATGCTCGCCCGCCGCCGCGCTCGGCAGGAAGCGGCGTTTCTGCTCGTCGGTGCCGGCCAGAACGATGGGAGTGCAGCCAAGGTCCTGCACGGCGACGATCAGGGACGACGACGCGCAGACGCGCGCGACCTCCTCGATCGCCAGACAGGTCGCGAGCCGGTCGGCGCCAACCCCGCCGAACTCCTGCGGGATCGAGAGGCCAAGCAGGTCATGGCGAGCAAACGCCTCTTTGACGTCCCACGGATAGCTCGCAGTCCGGTCGATCTCGGCGGCCCGCGGCGCGACCACCTTCGCAGCCAGGTCGCGCACCGTCTGTCTCAGCAGCTCATGCTCTTCGGAAAGAAAACCGCTCACAGTCGTCACTCCAATGGTCGCTCCAGCGCCTCTGTCAGCCATTGCCGCTCAGTCGGCGTCAGCGTGGCCTGGCTCAAGAGGTCCAGCCGGCGCCGGGCGGTTCGCAGGATCGCCTGGCGTCGCCGCCAGCGGGCAACCTCGCCGTGATGGCCCGAAAGCAGCACGTCCGGCACGGTCCAGCCGCGGAAGCTGGCCGGGCGGGTGTACTGGGGATACTCCAGAAGCCCGGCCGCGTGGGACTCCTCGGCGATCGATTCCTCGGCGACGACGCCGGGGAGCAGCCGCACGGTCGCGTCGACGACCACCATCGCGGCCAGCTCGCCGCCGGTCAGCACGTAGTCGCCAATCGAGATCTCGTCGGTCGCCAGGTGCTGCCGGATCCGTTCGTCCACCCCCTCGTAGTGGCCGCAGAGCAGGACGATCCGCTCCTGCCGCGAGAGCTCCTCGGCGACGCGCTGGGTGAAGAGCCGGCCCTGGGGCGTCATCAGGATGATGGGCGCCGGCGGTGGGGTCGGGCTCTCGGCATCGCCGGCGCTCCAGTCGAGCACGGCCTCGATACAGGCGAATGCCGGCTCCGGTTTCATCACCATGCCGGCGCCGCCGCCGTACGGATAGTCGTCGGTCGTGCGGTGGCGGTCGGTCGCGTAGTCGCGGATGTTGTGTACGCCGATGGTGACGAGCCCGCGCTCGACCGCCCGTTTGACGATGCTCTCGCTAAACGGCCCGGCGAACATGCCCGGGAAGAGCGTCAGAATGTCGATTCGCATTCAGTGGCCGTGGCGCTCGGGCCGGGTGTGCTCCCCTACTTCGCCGCGGAGCGTTTCGACGGCGTGGGGGAGCGCGGGCATGACCGCCTCCAGACACTCCTTGACGCCCCTGGGACTGCCCGGCAGGTTGATAATGAGCGTCTGGCCACGAACGCCGGCCACCGCACGGCTGAGCATGGCCGCCGGGGTCTTCTTCAGGCTCTCGGCCCGCATCACTTCGGCGATGCCAGGGACCAGCCGGTCCACGACGGCGAGCGTCGCTTCGGGCGTGACGTCCCGCGGGGCAAGACCGGTGCCGCCCGTCGTCAGAATGACGTCGACGTCGGACCATTCTCGCAGCTTGGCCGCGATCTGGTCACGCTCGTCGGGAACGATCGCGGCCCGTGTGACGGTGCCGCCCCCCGCCTCGACGGCCTCGCGGACCGCCGGCCCGCCGCGATCCTCGCGCTCACCCCGAAAGCTCTTGTCGCTCACGGTCAAGACCGCCGCTGTAAACGCTCTCGCCATCCGCATACTCCTCGTGACCCATTTAAGAAACTATAGGCAAGCCGGGGGGCCGCGTCAAGCGAGCACATTCCAGATGACGGTTGGCCGCTTGCATCATCCAGGCGCTTCCGCTATCCTTGCCCGGCGTTCGTCCGGCGATGAGCCGGTCAAGAGAGGGAGCGATCCGTGCTACGGTTTCTGTTTGCTGGGGAGTCCCACGGGAAGGGACTGACGACGATCATCGAAGGCCTGCCCGCCGGCCTGCGCCTGAGCGAGGATGAGATCGCCCACGATCTCCGCCGCCGCCAGGGCGGCTACGGGCGCGGCGGCCGCCAGCAGATCGAGCGCGATCGGGCGGAGATTCTGTCGGGGGTCCGCCACGGGTATACACTCGGCAGCCCCCTGGCGCTCTGGATCCAGAACCGGGATTGGACCAACTGGCAGCAACGCATGAGCGCCGAGCCGGTGGACGAGCCGATCGAGGCCGTTACCCGGCTGCGCCCCGGGCATGCCGACATGGCCGGCGCGGTCAAGTACGGCCACAGCGACGTTCGCAACATCCTCGAACGGGCCAGCGCCCGCGAGACGGCCGCCCGGGTCGCCGTCGGCAGCGTCTGCCGCCGGTTCCTCGCCGAGTTCGGTATCGCCGTCCACAGCCACGTCGTCGCCATCGGCTCGGTCGAAGCGCCTGATCTGGACCCTCGCACCGTCGACTGGGCCACCGTCGAGACGTCGCCGGTCCGCTGCGCCCAGCCCGAGACCGCCGAGCAGATGGTCGCGGCGATCGACAAAGCGCGGACTGCCGGCGATACGCTGGGCGGTATCTTTGAGGTCGTCGCCACCGGCGTGCCGATCGGGCTGGGCAGCCACGTGCAGTGGGACCGCCGCCTGGACTGCCGGATCGCCGGGATCATGCTGAGCATCCCGGCGGCGAAGGGCGTCGAGATCGGGCACGGCTTTGCCGGCGCCCGCCTGCCGGGCTCACAGGTCCACGACGTCTTCACCAATCGTGAGATCCTGTCGGAGGGAGGGGTCGCCTTCCGCCGACAGACCAACCGTGCCGGCGGCGTCGAGGGTGGGATGAGCAACGGAGAGCCCATCGCCATCCACGTCGCGATGAAGCCCATTTCGACGCTGCTCAAGCCGCTGCCGTCGATCGACCTCCTCACCGGCGCGCCGGTCCAGGCGCACTACGAGCGGAGCGACGTCTGCGTCGTTCCGGCTGCGGGCGTCATCGGCGAGGCGATGCTGTGCATCGTCCTGGCCGAAGCCTTCGTCGAGAAGTTCGGCGGCGACCACGTGGAAGAGACCCGCCGGAACTACCGCGGCTATCTGGCATCGATGGAGCAGCGGTTCAGCGGCGGCGCCTAGAGACGGCTGACGATCTTGCGAGGCGTGGGCTGCTTGTGGCGCTGATCGGGCGGCAGCTCGACGTTGCGCCCGCACTGCAGACACGAGAGATAGCTGCCGTACTTGTCGCGTCCGGCCATGAGGAGATTTCCACCGCACCTGGGGCACCGATTCGGCCTGAACATCGTCGGCTACTCCCTTCGGAGGTACGTTGTCTGTACAACGAAATGGCGACCCATCGGTTACGCCTGGTTGCAGCAGCGCCTCTCCGGACCGGAGCAGTCCTGGTCGCGCTCGTCGGGTTGGTCTGGCTGATGCTTGCCGGCTGCTCGCCCATTCCGCACCCGGCGCCCGAGCCGACCGCGGCCCCGGTCGCCCGGGTCGCGGAGGCACCAGTCGCCCCACCTGCGCTGGAGCGGTTCGAGGAACGGTTGCGCCAGGGATTCGACCCCACCCCGGCCCTCCCCGTCCGCGTGGAGGGAGCGGATCCCGATCCCGCCGCCGACGGGAGCGTTGAGGGGGAGCGTTTCCCGCCTCGCTCAACGGTTGCGGACACTGCGCCAGAACAGGCGGCGGCTCCGTCGGCAATCCCCGTGCGCGCGCGGCAGGTCGAAGCTCACGAGGCCCGGCTGGAGCGGACGCTTGGCGGCTTGCCTGCTCGTCTCATCCCGCTGGTCAATCAGCCTCTCATAGCCCGGTCCGAGCCTGACCAACCGTCGCTGCCGCCCCCCCCGGCCGGCCAGACGGCGCCCTCGCCGACGCCAAACAGGGCGACACGGCCGGCCCCGAACGATCCGCGGAGCGTCGTCGTTCCCGCCCTCATGTACCACTACGTTCGGGTGAACCCCGACCCTCGGGACGTGCTCGGCCTTTCCCTGTCGGTAGCGCCGGCCGAGTTCGAGCAGCAGATGGCGGCGCTCGCGCGGGAGGGGTACTCGGTGGTCGACCTGGCCGACGTGGACGCCGCGCTCCGGGGGGAGCGGTCGCTGCCGCCGCGGCCGGTGGCCCTGACCTTCGACGACGGCTATCGCGACTTCTACGATGCCGCCCTGCCGGTGCTCCGGCGGTATCGGTTCCCGGCAACCGTCTTCGTCGTCACGGGGTTCGTCGATCGGCCCGCCTATCTGACCTGGCCAATGGTCCAGGAGATCCAGCGGAGCGGGCTTGCCCGGGTCGGTTCGCACACCCTCGACCACGCCGACCTGACAGCTCTGTCCAGGGCTCGAGTGCAGGCACAGCTCGCCGACAGCCGGCGCATCCTGGAGGAAGCTGTGGGCGGACCGGTCCCCTACTTCTGCTATCCGGGGGGGAAGCTCAACGCTGCGGTTGCCGGCGCCGTCGAGGCCGCCGGGTATCAACTGGCCTTTACCACTCAGTACGGGAGCCGCTGGCGGTGGGCGGAGCGGTTTACCTTGCCCCGCGTGCGGGTTGACGGGCGCGAAGGACTGGCGACGTTTGTCCGCAAGGTGCGGAACGCCGCTGAGGCACAGTAGAAGAAGCCGTCGGACCGCCGGTCATCAGGCGACGGTTGGGCGCTCGGCGTCCTCGTCGGGGAGGCCAGGCGGCACCCTGCCAACGCCGCTGCGAACGGCCTGCCGGGCGCGCGCGGCCAGATCGTTCCGCAGAACGTGTACTTGAGCCGCCGACAGCGAGCGGCCACATTGCAGGCAGGTCAGGACCGGCGCGGTGCCGTCATGGTCCTGGAACAGGTCGCCCTGGCACTTGGGGCAGCTCTTCAGCCAAACCATCGACATCTCCTTTCTGAGCGAGCCCACCCTCGCCCGAGCTGCTTTGATGAGACCGGCAGAGCCGGTTGTTGCCCTTCGCTGCCCGCGCGAAAGTATTAAAGTATTTATGTAGTATACATCTTCGGGGCTGCCTGATGCAACGCTTGCTCGTTGCCCGTCGGGGTTGACGCCTGCCTGCTGAGAATGGCACAATATCAGGCAGAACGGCATGGAACCTGCCAGGAGCGGGCGAGAGAGCGGCGCAGCGCCGCACAGAGAAACTGGAGAATCGCGCAGGAGGGCAACGCAATGGTGACCAAGGACCGAATCGCCGAACGTGTGGCCGACGAGCTCGGCCTGACCAAGAGCAAGGCGGGTCAGGCCGTCGGCATCGTCATGGACGCAATCGCCGAAGCGCTCGGCGAGGGAGAGGAAGTTCGCCTGACCGGTTTCGGGACCTTTCGGGTCAGCGAGACGCGTGAGCGGATGGGCCGAAACCCCCGAACCGGGGAACCGCTCACGATCCGCGCCAGTCGGCGCATCAGCTTCAGCCCGGGGAGTCAGTTGCAGCGAACGGTGCGCGGCGAGGAGTAGCGCGGGTCGGGGTTTCTGGTTTCTCGTTTCTGGTTCGGAGGGAGACAACCAGAAACGAGAAACCAGAAACCCGTGGCGTCTTCAGAGCGGCTGCGGCGACTTGACCGTCTCGCCGGCCGTCGTCGGCGTGGCGGGCGCCGGGGGCACCCGTTCCAGGCGCACGAGGGCCACCGCGCCGGCCGCCGCGACCACTCCGCCGACGATGTAGGCTTCGACGATCGTCGCGCCTCTCAGAAACAGCGCCGCCATGCCAAACGCGCCGCAGATCAGGTAGAGCGCCATCACGGCTTCGCGGTGCGTCATGCCGAGCCGGACGAGCCGGTGCGAGAGGTGGTCCTTGCCGGGCGTCGTCAGCGGATTCTTCCCGCGCCGCAGACGGGAGATCGACACGAGAGTCGTGTCGAAGATCGGCACGCCGAGCACCAGCACCGGAATCATCCAGGTGATGACCGTCGGCCCTTCGAACCGGAGCTTGATCCCGAGGGCGGCCAGCACGAAGCCCAGGAAGAGGCTGCCGGTGTCGCCCATGAAGATCGTCGCCGGGTTGAAGTTGTAGCGGAGGAACCCGAGACACGCCCCCAGCAGCGCCGCCGACAGGCTGGCGACGAGCACCTGGCCGCTGGAGGCCGCCAGCACCAGGAAGAACGCCGCCGCGACCGCCGCCACTCCCCCGGAAAGGCCGTCCATGTTGTCGAGCAGGTTGAGCGCGTTGGTGATGCCGACTACCCAGAAGACCGTGAGCGCTGCGTTGAGCACCGGTGAGGAGAACAGCTCGATCCGCACGTCGGCGCTCAGCAGAATCAGCGCCGCGACGACCTGGCCCAGCAGCTTCAGGAGCGGCCGAAGCCCCCGGCGATCATCCCACACGCCCAGGACACTGACCAGGCTGGCGCCGACGAGGATGCTGAAGAGCTGCGGCAGCCGGAATTGCTCGCCGAAGATGAGGATCGCCAGCAGGAAGGCGGCGTAGATGGCGGCGCCGCCCAGGAGCGGCACCGGGTTGCGGTGCAGCTTCCTGGCGGCCGGCTGGTCGATGATGCCGAGCCGCAGCGCCAGCCGGCGCGCGAGGGGCGTTGCCCCGATCGCCAGCACGAGCGCGGCGCCGAAGATCAGCAGATACGTCGTCACGGCTACCTCTTCTGCTTGAGCTGGTCGACGAACGCCTGGAGCGGCTGCTGCTGGTCCTTCGGCGCCACCTTGAGGGCCGCCTCCGCGGTCGCCAGCGCCTTCTCTCGATTGCCCAGGTCGTTGTAGAGCACCGCCAGGTTCCGCAGGGTAACCAGGTCATTGGGCGCAATCTCCTGCGCTTTCAAGTTCTGCTCCAGCGCCGCCTGGAGGTTGCCCTGCCGCTGGAAGATGTACCCGAGCGCGCTGCGGGCGGTGATCAGCCGCGAATCGATCGAGAGCGCCCGCTCGTAGGCCGGCCGCGCCTGATCCAGGTCGCCCTTCGCCAGGAACGCGTCGCCCAGGTAGACGAACGTTGTCGGATAGCGGTCGTCGAGCTTCTCGGCGATGCGATACTTGACGAGCGCATCGTCGTACCGATTCTGCAGATGATAGATGACGCCCCACTCGTCGTACAGGTGCGCGGCATTCGGGCTGAGCGCGGTCGCCTTCTCGTACCAGCGCTCGGCAGTGGCGAACCGCTCCGCCTTCTTGGCGGGATCCGTCGTCATCTCGGCCCAGAATCGATGGAGACGGGCGAGGTTCGCCGAGTTGTCGGTGTTGAGCGGGTTGATGCGTCGGGCCTCCTGGAGGGAGACGAGGCTGGCGCTCAGGAGGAGCTCACGACTCAGGTTCTGCGGCTGAGCGACGCGCAGCTTCTGGAGATCGTCGACGGTCTCGACGGATCGCAGCTCGCCCGGCCGCTCCGGCAGCCGTTTGGCAAGCTCCAGATAGGCCCGCCCAAGAAACAGGTAGTAGAAGTCCTGGCCGGGCGCCCAGCGCAGCGCGTCCAGGTAGGCGGAGACGCTCAAGTCGAAGCGATTGCTCCCATCGTACGCCTGCCCCTTCTTGAACTGGATGTCGGCGGTGATGGAGCCGAGGAACGGGAACGCGATGACGAGGACCGTCGCCACGACAAGCAGGCCATACAGCCAGGCGGAGCCAGAGCGCCACCCTTTCCTCAACACCGGCGGCCCCTCGATCGCCGCCGCCGCCAGCAGCATGCCGGCGACGAGCCAGCCGAAGCCGGCGATCACCTGAATCGCCGGGTCGACCTGCCATCGCTGGATGAGGTTGCCCAGCAACAGGGCGGGCACGGCGGCAGCCGTGGCGACGATCCAGACGACGATCGGCAGCGCGTCCCCGGTCAGGCGACCGGCCGCCGCGGGCCTTGCCGGTGGCGTGCCGTTCAGCGCGAGGCGGCGCGCCTTCCCCTTCCGCGATCGCGCCACGCCGCTCGGACGAGGCGGTGCCGCTCCACCAGCCCCGGCGCCGACGAGCACCGGCTCGGCGGCCGTCATGGCCGGTGCGACCACCTGCCGGGCTTCGAAGCCCAGCGCCATCGCCGATGTCATGCCGAGAAAGAGCCAGAAGTGCGTCCGGGTGGCCGCAATCGCGATGCCAAAGAACGTCTCGACCAGATGGCCGGCGATGCCGGCGATGAGCGCGATCAGCAGGAGCCGCGCCGTGCGGTCCATCCGGCCCCAGAGTGTCCGACCGGCCAGGCGGAAGAAACCGACCAGGATCCCCAGGTACGCCAGGAGACCGACGAGCCCCATCGTCACCATGAAGTCGAGGAAGTCGTTGTGCGAGCGGTCGGGCGAGGCGTTGCGGGCCTCGAAGTGCGCCAGATCGGGCGGATAGTAGGGGTTGTAGGCGACGTACATCGTTTCCGGCCCGTAGCCGACCAGAAAGCGCAGCGGACTCGCCGTGATCAAGCCGATGGCCCCGGTGCCGACGCCGTCGCCCTGCCAGATCAGGATGCGGACGCGGTTGGTGCCCTCCTGGACGTCCAGCATCGTGCCCAGCCGGGCCAGATAGGGCGAGACTCCCCGCAGTCGCGCGATGGGTGAGCCGTCGACGTTCAGCAGCAGGACGAAGGCGGCCGCGGCCACGGCCAGCACGACGGCCACGGCAAAGGCGCGCCAGCGCGACCAGCGTGCCAGCGCGAGCAGGGCGAACACGGCGATGCTGGCGCCAAAGCCGAGCCAGGGACCGCGGCTCTCGGTATAGAGGAGTGCCGTGAGCTGAAGGACGAACAGGACGGCGAGCGCGCCGGTCCGGACGATCAGCGACCATCGGCCGGTCCCACCGGTGGAGATCCAGAGCGCCGCCGCCCCATCGGCCAGTCGCGCCACCGTCAGCGGGATGACCATGAGCAGATAGGCGCCCAGGAAGATGGGATTGCCCATGCTGCTGGTGACGCGGGTCGAGACGTCGCCGCCCCACGGCAAGGGATCCAGCTTGAAGTGCTGGATGATGCCATACATCGAGATGGGCAGGCTAATCAGGAGGATCGTCCACACGAGCCGGTCGACCTGCCGCTGGCGCTGAAAGTGGGAGAGCATCAGCAGGAACACCGCAACGTAGCCCAGGTTGTTCAGCGTCCCCTGGAGCCGCTGATACGATCCCCAGAAGCTCAGGTTGGGATCGATGGAGGTGAGCGTCGTGAAGAGGTAGACCGCCGTGAAGACGAGCGCCGGCTTGACGAGCGGCATCGCCAGAAACCGGCGAAGCCACGCGCGGAGGTCGAAATCGCCCGAAAACGTCTCCGCCACCTTGACCAGCCAGGCCGCCACCATGATCAGGGCGATGCCGCGGAACACGGTGAGCTTGTCCGGCTCGAAAACGCGGCTGCTGTATACGTTGAAAAACGCTGGAACGACCGCGGCCACGGCCAGCCAGCCCGCTTCGATCAGTCGGGTACAGTAAGCACTCAGGCGCGTATGCACGGGGCCTCCCAGGTCAGGACTGCATGCCGGCACAGAGGGACGGGCGAACAGACCCGACAGTACCACACCTTTTCATAAAGATCAAGGGAGAATGACCATACCCGGTCAACTGCCCAGCACCTGGCGGTAGACCGTGACCACGAGATCGACCATCCGCTCCGCTGAGAACTCTGCCTCGACCCGGTGCCGAGCCTGGCGCCCCAGCCGCCCGCGCAGCTCGTCGTCGGCGAGCAGTCGGTTCACCGCACCGGCCAGGGCGGCGGCGTCGCGCGGCGGCACGACGAGTCCGGTCTCGCCGTCGCGATTGACATAGGTGGTCCCGGTGCCGAGCTCGGTGCAGACGACCGGCACGCCGACGGCCATCGCTTCGAGCTGGACGGCGCCGAACGCCTCGCTGCGATGGGTCGACGGCAGGACGAAGACGTCGGCCGCCTGGTAGTAAGCCGGCAGCGCTTCGTCGGCCACCTCGTCGACCAGGTGAACCCGGTCGTCCAGGCCGAGCCGCTTGACCTGGGCACGGATGACCGAGGCGTACGGGCCTTCCCCGACGACGACCAGGTGCGCCGGAATCGCCTGCATCGCCTCGACCAGGTACTCGATCCCTTTGTAGTAGCGCAGCTTGCCGACGAACAGGACGATGGGGCTGCCGACGTCCCGCCGGATGGCCGCGGCGAGCGCACGTGTTCGGCCGTTGCCTGCAAAGCGGGCGGGCTCGATACCGAGCGGCACGACCGTGCATTTGTCCAGGAATGGACTCAGGAATGGGGAGGTTGCTGCGTAGCGAGGATTCGTCACGCAGATCCGATCGGCGCGCGCGAGGAGCCGCCGGAGGAACGGACGGTAGAGCTGGAGCAGGCGCTTCTGGCGAACGATGTCGCTGTGGTAGGTGATGACCAGCCGCCGGCTCCGCCCCATGAGCAGATAGGCCAGCTCCCCGATGGGGTACGGGAAATGGAGGTGGACGATGTCGACGGGCCGGCGCGCCATTTCCCGGAAGAGCGCCGGGCTGACGGGCGCCGATGCGAAGGTAAACAGCGCGCCCGCTCGGGTCACCCGCACGCCGTCGACGACCTCGGTGCTCGTTCGCCGGTCGGCCCCGGCGACGAGCACTTCGACGTCGACGTCGCTCACGTCTCGGAGCCCGGCACATAGCAGCCGGATATGGCTCTCGATGCCGCCGAACGTTGGGTAATAGTTCTTATAGACGTGGAGCACCTTCACGGCTGGGACCGCCGGACCGATTGGTACACGCTGATCGTCGCGAGCGCCGCCCGCTTCCAGGAGAACCGCTCCGCCCGCCGCCGCCCGCGCGCCGCCAGATCCTGGCGCAGGCCGGGCTCGGTCGCGATCCTGGACAGGGCAGCCGCCAGCTCGGCCTGCTGCTCAGGGTCGACGAGCAGCGCGGCCTCCCCGGCGACCTCGGGCAGGCTGCCCCGGTCGGCGCAGATGACCGGCGTGCCGGCCGCCATCGCCTCCAGGACGGGCAGACCGAAGCCCTCCGACAGCGAGGGCTGCACCAGCGCCAGCGCCCGCGCCAGGAACCAGCGCAGGGTGACCTCGTCGACCTCGCCGAGGAAGTGGACCCGGTCGGCCAGCCCCAGGGAGCGCGCCCGCTCGGCGGGCTCGGGAAAGCGCGGGTCCCAGCGGCCGGCGACGGCCAGGTGCAGATCGCCCGACGCGGCGGCCAGCGCCTCCAGAAGGCCAACCAGGTTCTTGTGCGGTTTGTTGGCGCCGACGAAGAGGACGTACCGGCCACCCGCCGGCGCAAGCACGCCGGCGACCGCGTCCGGCGGCTCGCCCAACGGTGGCCGGAGGAAATCGTCGGCCGCCTCGTAGACGACGGTCGTCCGATCCGGGGGATAGCCGAAATACCGCCGCAGATCGTCCCTGGCCGCCTTCGACGGCACGATGACGGCATTAGCCGTCGCCAGCGTCAGCCGCATCGCCAGCTCATAGGCGACGCGGGCACGCCAGGACGGCAGGGATCCGGGGTAGCGCGAGCCGATGGCGTCGTGGACGGTCGCGACCGACGGGCAGGGCAGGCGGTAGGGCTTGACATAATATGGCGAATGGAAGAGGTCGATCCGGTCCCGGCGAAGCCGCAGCGGGATGGCCCACTGCGCGGCCGCCGAGAAGACGCCGACGTGCAGATCGGCCAGGCGCACCCGGCGCGTGGTGAGGTCGTCCAGGCGATAGCGCGTGTTGACCTGGCCGGGGTCGGCGTAGACCACGTACTCGTTGTCGGCGTCCACTTCGCCGAGCGCGCGGACGAGCTGGAAGGTGTAGCGGCCGATGCCGGGGAAGTAGTCCCGAACGTAGCGAGCGTCGATGCCGATGCGCATGTCGTCCTCTACTGCTCGAACAGGCGGGCGGTAGCTTTGAAGCGGTAGTCCGGGTAGCCCTGGATCCGTTCCTTGATCCGGCTGTAGGTCGCGTCTTGCGGCACGAACCCCCACCAGCGGCTCCGCGGATACTGTTCGGCCAGCCAGCCCTCGAGGTCGACCGGCGTCTCTCCCCGCGTCCGGTCCCGGCCGAAGGTGACCAGCCAGACCCGACGGTGCTGCCCGCTCGCAACCGCCGCGCGCACGGCATCCTCGGCGCGCGTCAGCACGAGCGCCGGGCCGCCGGCCGGGGGCTGGTAGTAGTAGTCGACGTTGACGTCCCGGTCGGCGACGATCAGGTCGGTGGGTCGCGCTTCGGCCAGAATCATCTGGACGATCTCGCGCGTGGGCACTGCGTAGACGGGGTTGTGGTACTGCTGCCCGGCGAAGTAGTTCCAGCCGGCCGCTCCGGCGGCGACCGTCAGGCCCAGCAGCGCCAGCAGGCGGAGGCGAAACGAGAGGCCGGCCAGCCCGGCAGCGATGATCAGGACCAGGAACGGCAACGCGCCGATGGCCCGACTGGCCAGCGTGATGAACGGAAGGTCCCGAACGAAGAGCTGAAAGGCGAGCACTGTGGACAGGAAGGTAACGGCGAACCCGACGGCCGGCAGCCAGCCCCAGATACCCAGCCGCGACCAGCGGACCAGCCCGTACGGCACCAGCACGGTGAGCAGCCCGAGGGCGACGAGGGCGAGCGGATGCCAGGGGAAGATCGTCTCGCCCAGACTGAAGGCGTAGAGCGGATAGACGAGCTTGAGCACAAGCGCGCGCCACCCTTGAGCGGCGTACGGCGAGACCGCCCAACTGAACGAGGTGATGGGCTCCCGTCCGGCCGTGAGCCAGACGACGAACCCGGCGGCGATGACCCCCTGCGAAGCCAGCCACCACCGGCCTGCCGACCGGCGAAAGCCCCAACTGGCCCCAACAGAGGCCGGGGAACCGGGCGCTGAAGTGCCAACTACGAGCCCGGGACCGCCCCGGTTCGTAGTTGGCGCTTCAGCGCCCGGCCGGTTCGTAGTTGGCGCTTCAGCGCCCGGCCCGCGCCACAGGAGGAGCAGCACGAACACCTGCTGCGCGACGGCGACGGCCGCGGTCGGGTAGCTGGAAAGCAGCATCGCCACCGTCGCGGCGGCATATGCGGCCCAGAGCATGCCGGCGCGCAGCCCGGCCGCCGAGCGATGGAGCGCCTCGACGAGCAGCGCCGTCGACAGGAGCGAGAGCGAGAGCGCCAGCGCGTAGTACCTCGCCATCCGGCCGTACAGGAGCAGGAACGGCGAGATGGCGAGGAGATAGGCCGCCGGCAGCCCGACCTGCCAGCCCGCCAGCCGCCAGCCCAGCCAGCCGACCAGCCCGACGGAGGCGGCGGAGAGGAACGCCGACGGCAGCCGGACCGCGGCGTCGCTGCTGCCGGCGAGGCGCATCCAGGCGTGGAGCAGGACGTAGTGCAGGGGCGGCTGACGCTCGCTCTCCTGACGGGCCGCCAGCAGCGCGGCGAGGTCACGCTGCCCGGCGATCCGGACGGTGAAGACCTCGTCGTCCCAGAGGCTCTTGTCGCCGAGGCCGCGGAGCTGGAGGAATGCGGCGATCACCAGAATCGCCACCAGGGCAATGAGCGGTGCGGAGCGGGATGCCCAGAGGTCCGCCGGTCTGCGGAGCTGACTGCGGGGTGACGGGGAACGCATGACGTATGACGCATGACCCATCGCCCAGAGGCTCGCCGGTCTGCGGAGCTGTCTGCCGGCCGGATCGGCCGCGGCCCCGGCGGCCGGCCAGAACGCCTCTCGCCTGGTGGCTTGTACGCTTGAGTCGGTCACGGCGCCATTATAGCACCCGGCGGAAATGGGTCGCCAGGCTGGCACACAAGTTGCATCGTGGCCTGGAAGGCAGGCACCCCAGGTCATACTCTGTTCCGGCTGAGGAGATGTCTTGGGGGGAAGTTTCGTCAAGCTCACGCTGCTGTGGCTGCTTCTCAACCTGATGGATACGGTTTCGACGCTGGTCGCGTTTCAACATGGCCTGGTTGAGCTCAACCCGCTGCCGTCCTGGATCCTGGGCGAGTTCGGACTCGCACAGTTCATCGCCTGGAAGTGGTTCTGGGTTGGCTGGATCCCGTTGGTGATCTGGGCCCTCCGCAATCGGTTCCGACTCCTGTTGGTGCTGCGCTGCGGGGTGGGTATCCTCAACTTCGTCGTCGTCTGGAACGTCTACTGGGTCGGCCGTGCCATCGCAGCCGTATGACCGTCTGCCTCTCACGCGCGGGCTGCAGAAGCGGCGTTGCCGCTTCTGCAGCCCACCGGAGGGGCGGGTTTCAAGCCCGTCCCTCCGGTTTCTCCCCCGGTCCGGTCACCAGGACCACGAAAGCAACCAACCGCGGACCACAAACCAGGGAACCCGTCTGTTCAGTACACTTCCAGGAAGCGTTCGATCTCCCAGGGGCTGACGTAGCGCCGGTAGTCGTCCCACTCCTGGATCTTCGCCTCCATGAAGCGGTCGTAGATGTGCTCGCCGAGCGCTTCCTGCACGACGGTGTCTTTGCGCAGCTCATCCAGCGCCTCCTTGAGCGTGCCCGGCAGCACGGCGATGGCCCGCCGCTC
Organism: Chloroflexota bacterium; assembly: GCA_016199325.1. Next base: position 1,221 of record JACQGW010000438.1, on the reverse strand, counting down.
GAGCTCCCGGTCGTCGAAGTTGTAGAGATTCTCCTCGATAGGCTCAGGGATCGGCAGCCGCCGCTTGATGCCGTCCAGGCCGCACTTGAGCATCACGGCGAAGGCGAGGTAGGGGCTGCAGGCCGGATCGGGGCAGCGCAGCTCGATGCGCGTCGCCTTTGGTTGGCCGGGGCTGATCCGGGGCACCCGGATGAGCGCCGACCGATTGACCCGCGCCCAACTGACGTACACCGGCGCCTCGAAGCCGGGGACCAGCCGCTTGTAGGAGTTGACCGTCGGCGCCAGGACGGCACTCATCGCGCGGGCATGGTGGAGCTGGCCGGCGATGAAGTGCTTGGCAAGGTCGGACAGCCCATACGGAGCGCCCGGATCGGCGAACAGGTTATCGCCCGACTCGACGGATGCCAGGCTCTGGTGCGTATGCATGCCCGAGCCGGCGATGCCGAAGATCGGCTTCGGCATGAAGGTCGCGTGGAGGCCGTGCCGCTGGGCGACGGCCTTGAGCGTATACTTGAAGGTCACCGTGTTGTCGGCCGTGCGGAGCGCATCGGCGTATTCGAAGTCGATCTCGTGCTGCCCGACCGCGACTTCGTGGTGGCTCGTTTCGACGCGAATGCCCATCTTCTGGAGCGCTTCGACCATGTCGTTTCGCACGTGGGCAGCCTGGTCGGTGGAGTAGTCGAAGTACGAGCCGCGGTCGTGGGGCAACGGCGCCGGCTGGCCGCGGTCGTCCAAATTGAAGAGGAAGAACTCCAGCTCGGGGCCAGTGTTGAACACGTACCCGAGCTGCCGCGCCTCCTGGACGGCGGCATTCAGCACCGCACGCGGATCGCCGGGAAAGATCTCGCCGGTCGGGCTGTGGACCCAGCAGATGACGCGCGCGGTCGGGGCCTCCTCCCGGCTCCAGGGGATGAGGGCGAACGTGTCGAGGTCCGGCCGCAGGAACATGTCCGATTCGGCGATCCGGGCGAACCCCTCGATCGACGAGCCGTCGAACCACTTGCCGTGCCGCACAGCATCGCCGAATTGGTGAACCGGGATCGAGACGCTCTTGACGAGCCCGAGCACGTCGGTGAACTGAAGGATGATGAACCGGATTCCTTCCTGCTCGATCCGCTCCGTCACCTCAGCAAGCTTCGGATGGAAGCCATCCACGGTGTAGGTCACGAAAAACTCTCCTCTATGATGATTCGGGGGTCGGTTTGGGGGTCGGGGGTCGGG
>JACQGW010000441.1 GCA_016199325.1 Chloroflexota bacterium | reverse complement strand
GGACCGCCGTCTGTCATTCCGAGCCGCAGCGAGGAATCTCCCCGGTGGTTGGAGGCAACTGGACGCCGCGCGCGGGGCCGTAGCGAGTGTGGGACTCCAAGTCACCGGTCGGTCGGAGCAGCACCGCGTGATCCCTGGCAGACGAGGAGATTTCTCGCTGCGGCTCGGACTGACGGGGGCGCGCCGGTCCATCTCCCGGCAGACGAGGAGATCCCTCGCTGCGGCTGGGACTGACGGGGACGCGCCGGCTCCTGCTGCGGCTGGGACTGACGGGGCGGGCCGATCCGTCTCCTCGCTCGCCAAATGGGCGTCGATGATGCGTCGTCCTGGGTGGTGACGCATGACGGATGACGGATGACGGATGACGGATGACGCATGACGCATGACGAGTGACGAGTGACACTGGAGGCTCTGCGACGCGATGACGGACACACATGACCGGCTGGCGGTGCTGGACGACCCGGTTTCGCTGGAGATCATCTGGAGTCGGCTGGTGACGGTTGCCGACGAGATGCAGGCCGTGCTGCGCCGGACGGCGTTCAGCGCGGCGGTTGCCGTGGCGAACGATCTGGGCGTTCAGATCATGGATGCGCGGGGCTGGTCGCTCGCGCGCTCGACGACGAGCATTCCGATCTTCAGCCTGGCGCTCCAGACGATGGTGCCGAAGCTCTTCCCGCTCTTCCCGCCGGAGACGCTGGCGCCCGGCGACGTCCTCCTGACCAATGACCCCTGGCTCGCGACCGGGCACCTCCACGACGTCGCCGTCGTGACGCCGTTCTTCAAGGGCGGCCAACTGGTCGGGTTCAGCGGCGCCGTCGCTCACGTTCCCGACATCGGCGGCCTGCTCAACCTGACGCTGGCCCGGAGCGTCTTCGAGGAGGGGCTGTTCCTGCCACCGCTCAAGCTCTGCGATCGCGGCCGATGGGACGAGACCGTTCTTTCGATCATCCGGCGAAACGTCCGGACGCCGGAGCCGGTCATGGGTGACCTCATGGCGATGGTCACGGCCAACCGTGCCGCCGCCCGGCAGACGCTGGCGCTGATGGACGAATACGGCCTGGACGATCTCGGCGAACTGTCCGACGCCCTGCAGACGCGGGCGGAGCGGGCGATGCGGCGGGCCATCGACGAGATCCCCGACGGCGAGTACCCCTGGGCGACGACGTTCTACGAGCTCGACGGCCCGATGGACCTCGGCGTCGTCGTCCGCGTCCGCGGCTCGGAGCTCGTCGTCGACTTCGTCAAGGCTCCACCGGAGCACCCCCACGGCGGCATCAACTCGACGTTGAACTACACCACCGGACACACCAACCTGGCGCTCAACTGCATCCTGACCCCCGAGATCCAGAGCAACATCGGCCTGTTCCGACCGCTCGGCGTGCGGGCGCCCGAAGGGAGCGTGCTGAACGCCCGCTATCCTGCCTGCGTGAACGACCGGACCAAGACCGGGTGGCACATCTACGAGGCCGTCCACGGTGCGCTGGCGCCGGCCATCCCCCGGAAAGTCCCGGCGCCGTCGGGGCTCAGCAGCTTCTATCGCGTCATGGGAACGGACGACCACGGGGTCAACTTCGGCGAGCTGATGATCGTCGCCGGGGGCATGGGCGCCGGACGTGCCGCCGATGGGGTCAACGGCGTCTGCTATCCGACCGCCGCCTGCAACACGCCCGTCGAGCTGTATGAGAAGGCGACCTCCGTACTCTGGATCGAGAAGGAGCTCCTGCCGGATTCGGGCGGGCCGGGGCAGACGCGCGGCGGCTGCGGCGTCCGGGCGACCATTACGGCGCCCGACGACCTGGCTCGACCGCGAACGGTCAGCGCCAAGCTCCACCATCAGGTGTTCGCGCCGGCAGGGATAGCCGAGGGGCAGGCCGGGCGGGCGGCCTGCGCGCACCTGAACGGCTCCGTCCTGCCGACCGCCGAGATGGCCGAGAAGCTCGGCGCGCTGGCTCTCGCCGATCCGAGCCAGCGGGTGACCATTGAGACGGCCGGCGGCGGCGGCTGTGGCAGGGCCACCGCCCGCGACCCTGCCCGCGTCTTCTGGGACGTGCGAAACGGCCTCGTCTCCGTCGAGGCCGCCGCCCGCGACTACGGCGTCGTCGTGGACCTGGGCAGGCTGAGCGCTCGGCGCGAGAAAAGGGGGTGACATAAGAACCGATTTCGGCGATAATAGCGCGGTACGCGCCCCGGCAGCGTCTCAGCCCGAACCGTCATCGACGTTGCGTCACAACTGACAGGAGGAGGACCATCGCATGCGTACGTGCCACATCTTTGCGACCCTGGCCTCGATCGTCGCGTTCCTGATCGTAAGCTGCGCGCCGGCAGCAGCCCCGGCGCCAACCGCCGCACCGACGGCGGCGCGCCCCGCGGCAACCACGGCACCGGCCGCGGCGCCGACCACGGCCGCGGCCCCGGCGGCCACAACCGCTCCGGCTCCGGCGGCAACGACCGCACCGGCCCCGGCGGCCAAGCCGGACGATGCCGCGAAGAAGACGCTGATCATCGCAGCGCCGCGCGACTTGCTCAATCTCGACCCGACCAGCACGTCGTCGGACGCCCTCGTCTTCGAGCTCCAGGTCAACGTCTACGCCCGGCTGATCAACTTCAAGGTCCAGAAGGACGCCTCCGGCGAGCTCGTCGGCCTCGCCAACGAGTTCGTCCCCGAGGTTGCCGAGTCGTTCGAGTTCACGGACGGCGGCAAGAAGCTCGTCTTCAAGCTCCGCAAGGGCATCAAGTTCTCCAACGGCGACCCGATCGACGCGGCCGCAGTGAAGTTCACCTACGACCGCATCTTCGACACGAACACGACCGCGGCTACCCTGAATAAGATCGCCCAGATCACCAGCAAGGACTCGGTCAAGATCATCGACGACTCCACCGTCGAGATGACCATCGACAAGCCCAACCCGCTGGTGTTGGGGAACCTCGCTCTGGCTGGCAACGCCATCCTGAACCCGAAGGTCATCAAGCCGTACATGACGGCGGCCGATCCTCAGGCACGGGAGTGGCTCAAGGCAAACACGAAGGGCACCGAGGCCGGCCCCTATCTGCTCGAGTCCTGGAAGCCGGGCGTCGAGTGGGTCCTGGCAAAGAACCCCAACTGGTGGGGCCGCCAGCCGCAGATCGAGCGGATCGTCTACCGCGTCGTTCCTGATCCCTCGACCCGCCTGACGCTGCTCAAGTCGGGCGCCGTGGACATCGCCAAGGACCTCGCCTTCAAGGACCTGCGGGAGCTGGAGACCGATCAGAACGTGAAGGTCTACCGCTTCACGTCGAACATCGTCTCCTTCCTTGGCATGAATGCCAAGAAGGCGCCCTTTGACAACGTCAAGGTGCGCCAGGCGATCAACTACGCGGTGCCCTACGATACGATCATCAAGAACGTCCTCTACGGCTACGGCAGCCAACTGAAGAGCGTGGCCCCCACCGGCATGCCGACCTTCACCGACGAGTTCTTCGTCTACAAGACGGACCCGGCGAAGGCCAAGGCGCTGCTGGCCGAGGCGGGGTATCCCAATGGCCTCAAGGTGACGTTTGCGGTTCGCGCCGACATCGCCGAGTCCAAGGCCGTCGGGGTCTGGGTGAAGAGCGAGCTGGCCAAGGCGGGCATCGACGTGACCATCCAGGAGATGGACGGCGCTGCCTTCACCGCCGCCCTCCAGAAGCATGAGCACGCCTTCTTCCACCACTTCGGCTGGCTGTCGAACAACAACGATCCGTTCTACCACTACTCCTGGCTGCTCCAGTCCGAGTGCTGCAACTACACCGACTGGAAGAACGCGGAGGTCGACGAGCTCATCACCAAGTTCACGGCCTCCAACGATCTCCCGGCGCGCAACGCGGCCTCCAAGCGCATCCAGGAGCTGGCAGTCAAGGACGCCGTCTGGACGTTCCTGTACATGCCGGACATCACGCTGGCGACCCGGAAGAACCTCAAGAACGTGGTCTATTACGCGGCCGACCGCTTCTGGCGCTACATCGACACGGTCAAGGAGTAAGCAGCAGCGCTGTATGGCGCCGAAGAGGCGATGGGTCTGGTCGCCTCTTCGGCGCCCTTGACGCACCCTCCTGGGCGGTTTGATTTCGCGCTATAATGTACATAAACGCTAGGAGGTAGTGCGATGGTGCGGCATGCGAGTATCGCTGAAGCCCGAGCTGATCTCTCGGCCCTGGTGAATCGAGTGGCTCATGGTCGGGAACGGATCATTCTGACCTCACGGGGCCGACCGAAGGCCGCGCTGGTTGGCCTGGAGGATCTGGGAGCGCTCGAGGAATTGGCAGTGTCCAGCACGGTGGACGAATCCGCGCTCGTCGAGGCCGACCAACTCGTCGAGCGCATCTCCCGTCGCCGGCAGGGTGCTTACCTGGCCAACTCTGCCGACGATCTGGCAGCCATCCGCGAAGGTGAGCGCTAATGGCCGAGGTCTGCGTCGATGCCAGCTTCGCTCTGAAGCTGGTCTTGCATGAGCCTGAACGGGAGCAAGTTCGATCTCAATGGGCGCGCTGGCTCCATGACGGCTTCACCGTGATCGTTCCCTGGCTCTGGACGTTTGAGACTCACTCGGTCCTCCGGCGCAAAGTGACCCTTGGCGAACTGACCGACCTGGAGGGGCGCGAAGCCTGGCGGATATTGCGCCGCCAGGGAACCCAGACAGTCCACCCACGAGGGTTGTTTGATCGAGCCTGGGCCATCGCTACCGATCTTCGCCGTTCCACCACGTATGATGCAGTCTATGTGGCGCTGGCAGAGCTGCGTCGCTGTGAGCTGTGGACCGCTGATCAGCGCCTCGTCAACGCCGCGGCAAGCAAGTATCCCGGGATCCGTTCGCTGTAGACACCGCGTCGGTCGACAGAAGCTCACGCGCAGACTGGAGGAGGAGGCAAGGGAACACCGATGCGTAGCCTGAGGGTGGTGGTCCGGCGCGCCCTGCTGATGATCCCCGTGCTGCTGGGGGTCACGCTGGTCACCTTCTCCCTGACCCGCGTGCTGCCGGGCAGCCCCATCGACCAGATCGCCGGCCCGATGGTCAGCCGGGAGCAGCGCGAGCTCCTCATGGCGCACTACGGCCTCGACCGGCCGCTCTGGGTGCAGTACGTCTCCTACGTCGGCGGCGTCCTCCAGGGGGACTTCGGGTCCTCGTTCACGACTAGCCACCCGGTCGCCCGCGACCTGCGTGCCTTCTTCCCGGCGACGCTCGAGCTGACGACCTGCGCCATTCTGCTCGCCATCCTGATCGGCGTGCCGCTCGGCATCGCCGGCGCCGTCCGCCAGGGCTCCTGGATCGACCACGCGACGCGCGTCCTGGCCGTCAGCGGCGTCGCCATGCCGATCTTCTGGCTCAGCCTGGTCCTCATCTACGTGTTCTTCTACCAGCTCCACTGGCTGCCAGCGCCGATCGGGCGAATGAGTCTCCAGATCCCCGCCCCGCCGGAGGTCACCGGCCTCCTGCTGGTCGATAGCCTGCTGGCCGGTAACTCGGCGGCCTTCAGCAGCGTGCTGTCTCAGCTCGTTCTGCCGGCCGGCGTTCTCGCCTTCGCCGCCATCGCACCGCTCGCCCGGATGTCCCGCGCCAGTATGCTGGACGTCCTCGACAGCCCGCACATCCGGGCGACGCGCGCCCTGGGCATCCCCTGGCGAAGCGTCGTCTGGAAGTATGCGCTGAAGAACGCAATGCTCCCGGTGCTGACGATGCTCTCCATCGTCTACGGCTTTCTGCTGGGCGGCTCGGTGCTGGTCGAGAACATTTTCGCCTGGCCGGGGCTGGGCCGCTACGCCTACAACGCGATCAGCGGCAGCGACTATCCGGCCGTCCAGGGCTTCATCCTGTACACGACGTTCATCTATCTGACGATCTTCTTGATCGTCGACGTGCTCTACGCTATCCTCGACCCTCGAATTCAAGAGTAACCAAACGAACCGCAGAGACGCGGAGGACGCAGAGATGGCGCGGAGAAGCGACGAAAACCAAGACCTCTTCTCTCGGATCTTCTCTGCGTTCTCTGCGCCTCTGCGGTTTCGTTCGGCGCTCTCTGGGAAGGACGTGTCGTGAGGGCAGCGCTGGCGGACACCGCCTATCTGCTGCGGCAGAATCCCATCACGCTGGTGGGCTTCGGCCTGATCGGCTTGATCGCGCTCAGCGCCCTGTTTGCGCCCCTGCTGGCGCCATTCGATCCCATCGGCACCGATCCGGATAGCACCCTCCTGCCGCCCGGCGCCGGCCACTGGCTCGGCACCGGCGACTTCGGCGAGGACATCCTCTCGCGCGTCCTCTGGGGCGCCCGGATCGACCTCATGATCGCGATTGGCGCCGTCGCCGTCGCGCTGATCACTGGCTGCACCATCGGCGCGGTCGCCGGCTTCTCCGGCGGCTGGCTGGACGAGGTGACGATGCGCGCCATGGACACCCTCCAGGCGTTCCCCTCCTTCATCCTCGCCATGGGCATCGCCGCCGCGCTCGGCCCCAGCCTTCAGAACCTGATCATCGCCGTGGGCCTCATCAACGTCGCCACGTATGCTCGTCTGATGCGGTCACGGATGCTCGTCGTCAAGCAATCGCTCTACGCCAGGGCGGCCGTCGGCGTCGGCAACCCGTCCTGGCGGGTGCTCCTCGTCCACCTGGTGCCCAACTGCCTGACGCCGATCTTCGTGCAGTCCACCCTCCAATCGGGCTGGGCGATCCTGACGGCCGCCGGCCTCTCGTTCATCGGCCTTGGCGTGCGCGTCCCCGAGGCCGAGTGGGGCGTCATGGTGGCGATGGGCGCGCCGCGCATCACGACCGGCGAATGGTGGGTCGCCTTCTTCCCGGGGATCTGCATCGCCATCGCCGTGATGGGCTTCAATCTCATTGGCGACGGGTTGCAGGACCTCCTCGACCCGCAACGGCGGTAGCCATGCTCGAAGTGCATGACCTGCGCGTCGTCTTTCACACTCGCCAGGGCGTCGTCACCGCGCTCGCCGGCGTCAACCTGGCGCTGCCCTCCGGCAAGGTCGTCGGCCTGGTCGGCGAGAGCGGCTGCGGCAAGTCGATGACCGCCCTCTCGATCATGCGCCTGCTGCCCCGCCGGGCGGAGGTTCGCCGCGGCCGGATCTTGCTGGAAGGGCAGGACGTGCTCGCGCTCTCCGAGCGGGAGATGGAGCGCGTCCGCGGCGCCCGCATCGCCATGATCTTCCAGCAGCCCCGCGCGTCGCTCAACCCGGTTTTCCCGGTCTGGACCCAGCTCGTCCACGTCCTTCGCCTTCACCGCGGGCTGAGCGACCGTGCCGCCCGCGCCGAGGGCGAGGCGATGCTCGCCCGGGTCGGGCTGCCCGAGCCGAAGCACGTGATGAACGCCTACCCGCACCAGCTCTCCGGCGGCATGTGCCAGCGGGTGATGATGGCCCTCGCCCTGGCCTGCGGCTCACGCCTCCTGATCGCCGACGAGCCGACGACGGCTCTGGACGTGACCATCCAGTACCAGATCGTCGAGCTGCTGAGAGAGCTCCAGCGCGACCTTGGCCTGACGGTGCTCCTGATCACGCACGACCTGGGGCTGGTGGCCGAGATGTGCGACGTCGTACACGTCATGTACGCCGGTCGGGTCGTCGAATCGGCGCCGATCGCCGAGCTCTTTCGCCGTCCGGCGCACCCCTACACCCGCGGCCTGATGGCGTCCCGGATCCGGACCGGCAGCCGCGCCCTGCCGAAGGGGATTCCCGGCCGGGTGCCGGACCTGCACCAGATGCCGGCTGGCTGCCCCTTCCACCCGCGCTGTCCGCTGGCCGCAGAGATCTGCCGACAGGACGACCCTGCGCCCGAAGTGGTGGCCGGGGAGCACCTGGTCCGGTGCCACGTCTGGCAGGAGGGGAGGTCGTAGATGCTCCAGGTCGAGCACCTCGTCAAGCTCTACCCGGCCAACCGCGGCCTGCGGAAGCGCCACATGGTCCACGCCGTCGACGGCGTCGACCTGACTATCGGACCCGGCGAAACGGTCGGCCTGGTCGGCGAGTCGGGCAGCGGGAAGTCGACGGTCGGGCGCTGCATCCTGCGCCTGGAGGAGCCGACCGGCGGGCAGGTGGTCCTGGACGGCTCGGCGGTGATGGCGGCCACCGGCAAGACGCTGCGCCATCTGCGAAGCCGGATGCAGATGGTCTACCAGGACCCCTTCGATTCGCTCAACCCTCGGCTCTCGATCGGCGCTCAGGTGGCCGAGCCGATCTGGCTGAACGGCCTGGCAACGAAGGCGGCGGCCCGGGAGCAGGTGCGCCAACTGCTGGACCTGGTGGGCCTGCCGGCGAACGCCGCCGACCGCTACGCCCACCAGCTCTCCGGCGGCCAGCAGCAGCGGGTCGCCATCG
>JACQGW010000434.1 GCA_016199325.1 Chloroflexota bacterium | reverse complement strand
GGCATGTTTCAAATTCGGCAGGAAATCGGTTGACACTCTGGAGGGCCGCCCCGACTGCTGGCAAGGCGGGGAAATAACGAGGCGCTGCAAAGTGTCAAGCGGTTTCTGAAACATGCCGCAACGCGACTTCGCATTCATCGAGTTCCGCGACTCGCCTGTTGGGCGCCAGGCCTACCTCCAGGGCACGCGCCTGGCCATCTGGCAAGTTGTCTGGCTCGCGCGGGGCTATGACGGGGATGTGACGCAGACGGCCGCCCATCTCGACCTGCCGGTGAATCACGTCGCGGCGGCCCTTCGCTATCCTCCTGGCGATCTTGGCGTCCTGGCGGTTCGATGTCTCTCGGTATCGCTCGAACTCAGGGCTACGCGGCCTGCCCCCGTGCCTGCTGCTCCGCCTGGCGCCGCCGTTCCCGCGCAAAAGACCCCTTCGCGGCCGCCTCGGCGAGCTTCTGGAAGATCTTCTCGTACTCCGGCGACCCTGGCTCGGAGTTGATCCAGTCGCCGACGAGCCCCCGGATCTCCGAGTCCTGCCGGCCGGCCTCGGTCGCCCATTCGGTCGGCCCCCACTGCTGCTGCTCCGCCGTGAGGTCGCTCTCCTGCCTGAATTGCCCGTGTCGCTCCTGCGCTGCCATCAGTATCCCCTCCTTTCCAATGCGCTCGGAAAGGCCGGCACAATCTGTGCCGGGGCGGGGTTTCTGGTTTGGGGTTCCTGGTTTCTGGTTCGAGGGGACGATGGCCCTCGATCCAGAAACCAGGAACCAGAAACTCGTCTCTCGCAGTTTCTGCTGGCTGGCTGGGACAAATCTTCCCGAACCAGAAACCACAAACCACAAACCCGCTCACACCTTCGCTTCGACGGCGGCCTGGGCGTCGTCGATGAACTTGGCGAGCGGCTGGGGGCCGCGGTTCTCGCCGGAGCGGAGCCGGACGGCGACCTGGCCGCTGGCCGCTTCGGCGTCGCCGACGACGAGCATGTACGGAATCTTCTGGAGCTGCGCCTCCCGAATCTTGGCGTTCATTCGCTCGCTGCGGGCGTCGACCTCCACGCGCAGGCCGGCCGCCTCGAGCTGCTTGCGAACCTCGTCGGCGTAGTCGGCGTGCCGATCGGCGATGGGGATGACCACCGCCTGGACCGGCGCCAGCCAGACCGGGAAGGCGCCGCCGTAGTGCTCGATCAGGATGCCGAAGAACCGCTCCATCGAGCCGAGCAGTGCCCGGTGGACCATGAACGGCCGGTGCTGCCGACCGTCCTCGCCGATGTAGGTCATGTCGAAGCGGGCCGACATGTTGAAGTCGAACTGGATGGTCGTGCATTGCCAGGCGCGGCCGAGCGCATCCTTGATCTTGATGTCGATCTTCGGCCCGTAGAACGCGCCGCCCCCCTCGTCGACCTCGTACGGGAAGCTGCGCGTTTCGAGCGCCCGCCGCAGCGCCTCGGTCGCCCGGTCCCAGTCGGCCGGGTCGCCGACGAACTTCTCCGGTCGGGTTGCCAGGTTGAACGTGAAATCCTCGAACCCGAAGCTCCGCAGCAGATACATCGTCAGATCCAGACAGCCGAGGATCTCGGCGACGATCTGCTCCGGCTGGCAGAAGATGTGGGAGTCGTCCTGGGTGAAGCCGCGGACGCGGAGCAGGCCGTGCAGGACGCCCGACCGCTCGTAGCGATAGACGGTGCCGAGCTCGGCGAAGCGCATTGGCAGCTCCTTGTAGCTGCGCAGCCGTGAGCGATAGATCTCGATGTGGAACGGGCAGTTCATCGGCTTGGCGTAGTACGCCTGCCCCTCGATGTCCATCGGCGCGTACATGCCCTCCCGATAGAAGTCGAGGTGTCCGCTCGTCTGCCAGAGGTCGGCGCGGCCGATGTGAGGGGAGTAGACCATCTCGTAGCCGTAGCGGTAGTGGGCCTCGCGCCAGAACCGCTCGACGAGATACCGGATCCGGCCGCCCTTGGGGTGCCAGAGGACCAGCCCAGAGCCGACCTGCTCGCTCACGCTGAACAGATCGAGCTCCTTGCCGAGGCGGCGGTGGTCGCGCCGCTCGGCCTCCTCCAGCCGCTTGAGGTAGGCCGCCAGCTCGTCTTTGGCCGGCCAGGCGGTGCCGTAGATGCGCTGGAGCATCGGCCGGTGCTCGTCGCCGCGCCAGTAGGCGCCGGCCAGGCTCAGGAGCTTGAACGGCCCGATCTGGCCGGAGCGATCGACGTGCGGCCCGCGGCAGAGGTCGGTGAAGCTGCCCTGGCGGTAGATGCTGACCGTGTCGCCGGGGATCTCCTCGATCAGCTCGAGCTTGAACGGCTGATCGGCGAAGATCCGGCGCGCCTCGTCCTTGGGGGCCTCCCAGTGCTCGAAGGGAACGTTCGCCTTAACGATGGCGCGCATCCGCTCCTCGACGGTCGCAAGGTCCTCGGGCGAGAGGGCGCGCGGGAGCTGCATGTCGTAATAGAAGCCGTCCTCGATGACCGGCCCGATGCCGAAGCGGGCGTCGGGAAAGAGGCTCTGGACGGCCTCGGCCATGACGTGCGCGGCCGAATGGCGCATGCGGACCAGCCGGTCGGCCTGTTCGCGTTGCTCGACTGCCATGATCTCCTCCAGCGATTGTTGAACGGGGCCTGGCGATGCCAACAAAAAAGCCCCTCGTCCTGCTGGGACGAGAGGCTTACCCTCACGCGGTTCCACCCGCTTTGGAACGCACTCGAAGGAGCGCGTTCCCGCTCGAACGGCCGATAACGGGTGCCTCCGTGGCCCGCTACCGAGCGCATCCGGCCGACCTGGCGTGCCACCCACCGGTCGCACGCTCCGGCCTGGCGCTGTTTGCGGGCAGGCTCACAGGCGGTTTTCGCCGCACCAACACGAAGGGGCTTGCAGCCGGTGACCCCTACTCTCTGGCGCTTCGGCAGCGGCTACTCGTCCTGCTCACAGCCTCACGAGTGAAAAAAGAGCAAGCTCCTGCTTGCCCTTTTCGGTCTGCTGGGTGGGCGATACTGGATTCGAACCAGTGGCCTCAGCGATGTCAACGCTGCGCTCTAACCAACTGAGCTAACCGCCCCAGGTTTTCATATAGTACCAGAATCGCCGGGCCCTGTCAAGTTTTGGATCGCCGGTCGCCGGTTCGCCGGTCGCGTCAGCATCCATCATCCCGGAGGATCCCCCGAGGTCGGTCGCATGGTTGACCGCACAGAATTGTGCGGCTGACCCTGTATCATTGCCTGCTCCAAGTGATAGAGTGGATTTACGGGGTGGATCAAGCAGCCGGCATGGTTCGCGGACGCCTGACATCCTGCCGAGTGGCACGATTTCTGCTACATGCAGGTCGAAGCAGACGTTGGACCAGCCACCAGTCCAGGCCGAGCGTCGGTGGAGGCGTCCCGGGACCCGAACCTGCACACGCCCAAGCACACAGGAAGTGGGGTTGCGGTCGTATGAGCACAGATGGGCAATTCACGCAATGCACGATGGAAGCAGCAAGCAGCGAACTCCGGGGCCTGATGTCGATGCTGAGCGTCGGGCGGGAGACGCCTTCTGAACGGATCCCGACAGGGGCGGCCTCGATTCCGCCGGACATGCTGGAAATGCTCAACACCTGGCTGTCGATGTCTGTTGCCATGACGCGCATGCTTCATGAGTCGGTCAGGGCGCAGGAGGACTGGATCCGGTCGATGACGGGCGTCGTCGAGCTCCTCCAGGGGAGACTGAATGCCATAGCGGGCCAGGCGCAGCAATCGCAGGATCAGGGGCGGCCCGCCGTGATAATGAGCCCTTCGCCGGCCAATGGTCCCGTCGGAACCGATCGCCCGAGGGCACCAACCGGTTCCGGCGCGCGCGTCGCCGGCAACGGTGCCGGTGCGGCCTCCGCGCAAGGGCTGAATCCGGCCGGTCCGGCGCCGTCGGATGTACCCGCGCCGTCCGGCCCCGGGGACCTGCCGGCGCTGATCGGGGAAGCTGAGCCCACCGGCGCGATCGTCGGCGGCATCGAGCTGGTCGTCGGGCCCTTTTCCCGGTTCTCACAACTGGGGGATTTCCTGCGCGCCCTGCGGGCGCTGCCCGGCGTTGAGTCGGTCATGACTCGGCAGTTCCACCGGGGGATCCTCCGGCTGCGGGTCCGCTACGACAACCCGATCGCGCTGGCGACCCGCCTGCTGGACCTCTCCGCTTTCGCGCCACGGATTGTGTCGGCAGGGGCCGCGCGCATCGAGCTGCACGTCCAGTGTCTGCTGGAGGATGAGTCATCGCGGGCCGAGACGGCGGCTCGGGCCAGCGCGTGATCGTGATAGAGCACAGCAAAGGAGCCGAGTGAAAGAGCGTATGAAAAGCGGTACTGATGGCAAGTGAGCCCAACGAGCCGAGAGAAATCAGCCTGGCGCGGAAACTGTGGTCGGCCGTCACGACCGGGCTCGTGCTTGGCCGGGTGACGATGCTGATCGCCCTGTGGCTGCTCCTGTTCCTGGCGGTGTTCTGGGGATACCTCTTGATCCCGGCCATCATCCTGTTCGGATTCGTGCTCATCTTCGGAACGCTCGACATCGTTCGGGCGCGCCGGCGCCGGGCCAGTAACCAGTAGGACGGGTTCGTGGTTTGTCGTTTGTGGTTTCTGGTTTCTGGTTCGAGGAGCATCGGCGCACCCCCAAACCAGAAACGAGAAACGAGAAACCAGCAACCTCGTTGAGGTTTGACCGATGACTGTTCCTCCCGCCTTCGTCTCCCTCGATCCCTGGATCGAGCCACCGGATCCCCGACTGTTGGCCCTGGCGTCCGCGGAGCTGTGGCGCCGGCACAGGGCGCTCCCCATCCGTCTGGATGCCGAAGGGCTGCTCCTGGCGGCAGGTGCCGACCTGGACGCGGCGGAGCTTGACGCCATCCGGGCTGCGACCGGGCAGCCGATTCGAGTGGTGGCCGGGGCCGAGGACGAGATCGCGTACTGGCTGGACGTGCTCCTGGGAGGACGTCCGCGGGGCGACGTGATGGCCGACAGTCTCCTCCATCTCCTCGATCAGTTGGGGCTGGAGGTGAGCCGGCGGGGAGCGCTCCCCGACGATGCGGGCGAAGCGCTGTCGGTCGAGCAGGTGATGGCGGCCTTTGGTCTGGCGGAGGACGTCGCGGTGGAGGTGCTGGCGCTCCGGGCTCGGCTGCCCCAGGTCCAGATCCATCGATACACGCTCGGGCCGCACCTGGCCGGGCTGCTGCCGCGTGCCGATGCCGATCGCTGGCAGATAGTGCCGATCGCCGCTCGGCCCGGGCTCGCCGTTCTGGCGAGTCCGCAGGTGCTGAGCCGGCGCACGGTGGCACGGGTGCAGGCCGCCGTCGGGCTGGAGCTGAGAGTTGCGGTCTGCGGGCCCTCAGCGATTGCCGGCGCGCTTCAATCGGTCTACGGCAATCCCCAGGCGCCGGCGCAGCCGAGCGACGACGACGCTTTTCGGCGCCTGCTGGCCGGCGGCGCCGTCGACGCGGAACGGCGTGACGCGCTGCTGCGAATCACCCGGGTGACGGGCGACTCGCCCGTCACCGTTGCGCTGCGGCTGGGCGCCGTGACCGCCTGGCAGGTCCAGTGCGCCCGAGCGGCAGCCCTCGGACTCGAGCCGTGCCGGCCGGAGCGTGTGCGCGCCGACCGTACCCTTGCCGCCAGCGGCGCGGCCGCGTTGTGGCGCCGCTGGCGCTGTCTACCGATCGAGCGATCCGGCGGCCCGGCCATCGTCGCCTGTGACCATGCACCATCCGCCGATCACCTGAGCCTCATCGCCGTGCTGCTAGACGTCGAGGACGTGACGCCGCAGTACGCCTCGCCCGGCGATCTCGACACGGCGCTGCGGGACCTCCCGCCGCCCAGGGCTCGCCCGTACACGGCGGCGGAGCATCTCGCCGAAACCGGGCTCCTCGCGCAGGACCGGCTTGCCGTAGCCCAGCGGCGCGCCGAGCGCGCGGGGATCGGACTGCCCGCCGCACTCCTGGCGACGAAGGCCGTGCCGGCCGAGACGCTCGTCGAGGCGCACGCGATTACCGCCGGTCGCCCGTGGGTCCGACTGACCCGCTACGCGCCGGAGCCGGAGACGGTCCAGCTCGTGCCGGAAGCCGTCGCCCGGAGCGAGTCGGCGTTGGCGCTGCGCCGGAGCGGTCGCGTGCTGACCGTTGCCCTGTTGAATGGGCAGGAGAGCTCGGGGCTCGCCGCGCTGGCAGATCAGACCGGGCTGGCGATCGATCCCGTCCTGGCCGTCGCGGACGGGCCGGCGGCGATCGACCGGTGGTACGAGCGTGGCGGCCGGGCAATACCCGAGCGCGCCGACGATCTCGGGCAGTTCCTCATCCAGCGCGGCTTTCTCTCGCAAGCGCAGGTCGATGGGGTCTGGGAGGCAATCGGACGATTCGATCGGCCGTTGGACGTGGCGCTGACCGACCGGGGCCTGCTCTCGCCGGAGCAGCTCGTCCTGGCGTTCTGTGAGCACCTGGGGCTGGACGAAGCGCGGCTGGACCCGGCCGTGCGGCAGGTCGAATGGATCGACGCGCTGGGCCGACCGCGGGTGGAACAGGTCTGGCATGACCCCGTCGATCCGTTGGCGGCGCGGCTGTTGCCGGCGAAGCTGGCGGAGCAGCACGGCGTCGTTCCCATGCGCCAGACGCAGGGCGCCGTCGAGGTCGCCTTCGCCAACCCGCTCGACGAGCGGGCGGTGGCCCTGCTCGAAGCCGTGCTGGGCCTACCGGTTCGCCGACTCGTGGCGAGCCGGCTCGCCGTCGAGGCGACACACCGGCGCGTCTATGTCCGGCGGAGCCTGGGCGAGCGCCTCCTGGCAGCCGGCGCCATCACGCAGGATCAACTGGACCGGGCGCTGCGACTGCACACGCAGACCGGCGTCCGGGTGGGCAAATCGCTCGTCAGCCTGCGCTTCATCTCCGAAGAGGAGCTCGGCGCGATCCTTGCCGAGCAGGCCGGCGTGCCGTTCGTGGACCTGCGCGCGGCCGAGCCCGATCTGACAGTCGCGTGCTTGCTGCCGGCCGACACCGCCAGGGGGCGCGGCATCCTCCCCCTCTACGACGATGGCCTGGCCGTGATCGTCGCCTGCACCGACCTGCCCGAAGCGGTGGGGCTCGACGAGATCGCGCGGCAGATCGGCCGCGCCGTTCAGCCGGTCATCGTGGCCGAGTCGGCCTTTGACGAAGCCCTGAACCGCGTCTACCGGGACGACTACCTGAGCCAAGCTGCCGGCTATCTGGTTTCCCGCTCGCCGGAGGACTCCGCCCGCTGGGTCCTGAGCGCCGGCCAGCAGCGATTCCTGCTGGGGCTGCTGGCCGTCACCGGCCTCTGCGCCGCGCTGGCGCCGGTGCCGACGGTGACCCTGCTCGTGATCCTCTCGACCGCCTTCTACGTCACCTTCTCGTTCTTCAAGTTCTACCTCGCCTATCGGGCGGTGACCCATACGCTGGAGGTCGAGACGACGGCCGGCGAGGTCGCCGCGCTCGACGACCACGACCTGCCGGTCTACACGATCCTGGTGCCCGTCTACCGGGAGGCCGAGGTCTTCCCGATCCTCGCTCAGGCGATCGAGCGGCTGGACTACCCCAAGGCGAAGCTGGACGTGAAGATCCTCCTCGAAGAGGACGACCATGAAACGATCGCGGTCGCCCGCCGGAGCAAGCTGCCGAGCCATTTCAAGCTGGTCGTCGTTCCCCACGGGCAGCCGAAGGGCAAGCCCAAGGCGTGCAACTACGGCCTCATCCACGCGCAGGGCGAGTACGTCGTGATCTTCGACGCCGAGGACATCCCGGAGCCGGACCAGTTGAAGAAGGCGCTCGTCGCCTTCCGGAAGGGCGATGAGCGGCTCGCCTGCGTTCAGGGCAAGCTGAACTACTTCAACCGCGATCAGAACCTCCTCACGCGCTGGTTCACGACCGAGTACAGCATGTGGTTCGACCTCTTCCTGCCGGGGCTGGACGTCAGCGGGGCGCCGATTCCGCTCGGCGGCACGAGCAACCACTTCAAGACGGCCCGGCTCCGGGAGCTCGGCGCCTGGGACCCGCACAATGTGACGGAGGATGCCGATCTGGGGATCCGGCTCTACAAGGCCGGGTGGAAGACGGCGGTCATCGACTCGACGACCTACGAGGAGGCGAACTCGGAGGTCTACAACTGGATTCGCCAGCGGTCGCGCTGGGTGAAGGGGTACATCCAGACCTACCTGGTCCACATGCGCCACCCCGTCAAGCTCTGGCGGGCCATCGGGGGGCGCGCGTTCTTCAGCTTCCAGCTCGTGGTCGGCGGAACGTTCTTCGGGTTCCTGATGAACCCGATCTACTGGCTCATCACCGTGCTCTGGTTTACGACGCGCTGGGAGCTCATCCAGGAGATCTTTCCGACGCCGATCTTTTTCATCGGGTCGTTCGGCCTCTACGTGGGCAATTTCGCCTTCACCTATCTGAACGTGGCGGGCTGCCTGCGGCGCGAGTACTACGATCTGGTGAAATACGCGCTCCTCAGTCCGGTCTACTGGGCGCTCATGTCGATCGCCGCCTGGAAAGGCTTTCTCCAACTGTTCTACAAGCCGAGCTACTGGGAGAAGACGAATCACGGCCTGTACAAGGCCGGCGCCGCCCACATGCCGGCGCCATCGCCGGAGGGTGCGCGGTGATGAGTGATGAGTGATGAGTGATGAGGTCCGTGCCGGGGCCAGCGCTGGGAGGCGCACTGTGAGTGCGCCGACTTCGGTCAACCGGACCCCGACGATCGTCCATGCAGCGGGACCGGCTGCGCCGGCGGGCTGGCTGGCGCGGCTGGAGGGGCGCGTGTTCCTTGCCAGTCTGCTGCTGAACCTGGGCGCCGCGCTGGTCCTGACCTACGTCTGGCGCGTCGGGAATGTGGACGCGCTGGCGAGGACGGCCAACGCTACCTACGTGCTGTTCTCGCGCGACCCGCACCTGGCCGCCATCGGCTTCGTCTGGCCGCCCCTGCCCAGCCTGCTCCAGCTCCCGATCCTCCCACTGCTGCGCGCGATCGGCTACCCGGAGCTGGCGGCAGCCGCCGTCAGCGCGCTGGCCGGCGCCGGCCTGCTCGCGCTGCTCTCGGCGCTGCTCGGCAGCCTCGGCCTGACCGGTCGGACCCGCCTGCTCTGGCTGGCGCTCGTGCAATTCCACCCGCAGATCTGGTTCCTCTCGGCCAGCGGTCTCTCGGAGATCCCGCTGATGTTCTTCCTGGCGCTGGCGCTCCTGGCCTTTCTCAAGATGCCGGCCGGCGTGGCGCCGGCGACCTTCCTCGGCCTCAGCCTGGCGGGGGCCTTCCTGGTCCGGTACGAGGCGATCGGGTTCATCGCCGCGCTCTTCGTGGCCGTCGGCATTCAACGCTGGCCGCCCTGGCGAAACTGGGAAGCGGCGCTCGAAGGTCGGCTCCTCTCGGCGCTGGCGCCGCCGGTCTACACCATCTTCGTCTGGGTGGTCCTCAACTGGATGATGATGGGCGATCCCCTCTACTTCCAGCGGAGCGTCTACAGCCTGGCGGCGGCGCCGGAGATCGCCCGGAACACGGGCATCACGCACCCGCTCCATAATGCGATGGGCTCGCTCCCCCTCACGGCGGGGTACGTGCTCACCCGGCTCGCTCAGGTCAACGTTGCGTTCCCGACCTTGGCGGTGCTCGCCCTTGCGATTGGCATCTGGCGCAGGGACCGACGACTCCTCGGCGCGCTGGCGCTCGTCGGGAGCGTCTTCCTGGTTAGCGGGTTCCAGGTCTTCACCGGAACGCTGCCGGCCTTCATGCGCTACTGGGCCTACGCCACGCCGTTCGCCGTCGTCCTCGCCGGCGTAGTCGTCGCCCGCATCACGAGCAAGCCCTGGGCGACCGCGGTCTCCGTCGGCGCGTCCCTCCTCATGGCCGCCGCCGTGGTCGTCAGCACCTTCGGGCTGGGCGATCCGTCGGCCGGCATGGAGGAGCGACGGCTCTCGGCCCTGCTACGCGGCGACACTGCCGCCGAGACCGCCCTGCGCGCGAGCGATGCCTACTGGCTCCAGGTGCACGATGCGAAGATCCTGGCGTCGGAGCTCGACCGCGTTAGCGCCGACGGCCCGACGATGATCGATACGGAGAGCGGCTACGCGGCCATCCTCTGGGCGCGCCATCCGGAGCGACTGGTGATCAACCCCGATCGAGATTTCTTACCGCTCCTTCAGAACCCCTGGGGCCGGGTCAAGTTCATCGCCGTTACCACTGCCGCCGATCCGGAGGCGGTCGGTGCCCGGGATACGGTGGGTCGGAACTTTCCCACGCTCTATGAAGGGCAGCTTGCCTGGGCTCGGCTTCGCTACCAGGTGCAGGGGACCCTGCGCCCCTGGCGCATCTACGAAGTTGCCTCAAAGGCAGAGTAGTGGTGTGGCTGGTACGTCAATTGGTGACCTCGTTTGTCATGCTGAGCCCCAGCGGGCGGTGTGGGCGGTACGTCAATTGGGGACCGCGTCTGTCATGCTGAGCCGCAGCGGGCGGTGTGGGCGGTACGTTAATTGGCGACCTCGTTTGTCATGCTGAGCCGCAGCGAAGCATCTCCCGGGTGCTGCCTGCTTGGGCCGGGGAGATGCCTCGCTGCGGCTCAGCATGACAGGAGACAGAAGCAAGGGCAGGCGACCTCCGCCGGCTTGGCGGTCGGGCCTGTGAGCGCAAGGGCAGAGTAGATGAGCCAAACGTACCTCGGTGCTGCCAGCCAGATCGGCACCGCTCGAGATAACAGCACCAGGCGATCTATCGATCGATCGTCCGCGTTGGTCGGCGACGGCAGCACCGGCTTCATCGACGTCTTCATCGCCGTCTTTGTCGCCGTGCTGGCGCTCAATCTGGCTGCGGCGTGGGCTGCCCTCTCCTGGCTCGGCGCGGTCGCGATCGAGCCGATGGTGCGCACGGTGGATGCCTGGCGCGTGCTGGCCGGCGGGGATCTGGGGCTGGTGCGCCTGGCGTTCACCTGGCCGCCCCTACCGCTGGTGCTGGAGCTGCCGCTCTCGCTGATCCCGCCCATGCGGGCGAGCGGTTTCTCCGGCCAGGTGCTGACCGCGCTGCTGGGCGCGTGGGCCTGCGTTGGGGTACTGCGGGCGCTGGCGGCGCTGGGCGTCGGTCGCCGAATGCGTCTGGGCATGGTCGCTGCCGTCGCGCTGAACCCGCTGGTGCTCTTCGCCGGCGCGACCGGCGCGGCCGAGGTGGTTGCTATGGCCGCGACGGTCTGGAGCGTGGCCTCCCTCGTCTCCTGGGCCGTGACACGGCACCTGCGGGACTTTGCCGTCTCGTCGTTCAGCCTGGCGCTGGCCGTCCTGGCCGACGACACCGGCGTGATCCAGGCTGCGGTGATGGCGGTGATGGTGCAGTTCCTCCTGGAGGAGCGACCGATCCGGCCCGGCGCCAGGTCGGCCCTCACGCTCGCCTATGTGACGCCGGCCGTCGCGGCGCTGCTGTTCTGGGTGTTCCTGCGCCTCTTCGTGATGGGTGGCCCACTGCCACCCGAGGCCGGCGCGCTCGCGGCTGCCGAAGCCACGTTCCAGTCGAGCCGTGCGACCGGCGACACGCTGGGCGGGGGGCTATCGGGGGCACTGACGTACCTGGCTCATACGACAACCGTCCTCTTCCCAGCCTTCGGCCTGGGCGTGCTCGCGACGCTGCCGCTGGCCTGGCGCCGCCGATCACGCCTCGGGTTCGGCCTGGCCTGGCTGGCGCTGGTGCTCCCGGTGTTCCAGGCGGTACACATCCTGACCGGGTGGAGCGGCCCCTCGCTTCGCTCTGCGCTGCTGATGATTCCTCTGGGGGCGATACTCATCGGGTACGTTCTGGCAAGCTCATTCGGATTGGGCGCTCAAGCAGCGCCGACGCCGAGCCTTCGACGCAGGCTCGACCGATCGCTGGTGTCCCTGGCCGCGCTGGCGCTCCTCCTGGGATCGGGCGTGTCGACGTTCGACACGGTGCGGCAGAGCGCCGAGTGGCAACCGTGGATCGAGCGGCTGGCGCAGGGTGATCGGTCCGGCGATTGGGAGCCGGCCTGGACGACGGAGCGGCGGATCGCCGCGTACCTGGCCGAGCGCGGGCCGGGCCGCGGCGTCCTGATCGACGGCGTCGAGGGCTACCCCGTGCTGTTCTTCAGCGGCCATCCCGACTGGTTCGTCACCGCCGGGGATCCCGGCTTCGCGCAGGCGGTTCGCCTGCCCGTCGGCAGCGTCGACTTCGTGCTCCTTCCCGCGCCGCGGGCGACGACTGCCGGCAATCGGATCAGCCGCGCCCACCCATCGCTCTTCGCCGCCGGGGCGGCCTGGGCCACGCTCGAACAGGAGTGGCCCTCGGAGGACGCTACGGGCCGCCCCTGGCGTCTCTACTCCGTGCATGCGTCTGGAGGAGATTCACGATGAAACACCTTACACGGATTCAGATCCTAATCGCCGTGAGCCTGGCGCTGCTTCCCCTCCTGCTGGCCGTATTGCCGGCAGACGCCCGGCCCCCGGGCGAGGACGATCCGCTGGACGTCATCCCGCTGGCCGGGCTCGGCTACCGGGACACGACCCTGCGCGGCCGCGTCGTCTCGACGGAATACTACCTGCCGGGCCCCGGCGATTTCCTGCTGGCAGACGACAACTGGCTCGACCTGGATTTCTTGCCGTCCGACCTGCTCGCCGCCGACTCGCTGATGAACATTCTCTGGAATGGCATTCCCATGAAATCGATGAGCATCGGGGGTGCGCCGGGGCGCTCCCGCGTGAGCGTCCAACTGCCGAAGGACCGCACCGACCCCGACGTCAACCGCGTGCAGATTCAGGCGTTCCTGCGCATGAACACCGAGGTCTGCACCGACGACGAGAATGGGCTCCACCTCACGATCTTCAACACGACCCAGGTGCGCCACAGCTTCGCCGACCGCCGGCCGTATCCCCGACCGGCCGTGCCCGACCTCGCCCGCTACCCGGCGCCGTTCTTCTCGCCGAGCGTGCCCCGGCCGCCGCGGGTGCTCTTCGTGATCCCGAATGAGCCGAACAGCGCCGAGCTGACGGCGCTCGTGCGCGTGGCGTCGCAACTGGGCCAGTTCGCCGGCACGCGGGCCCTGCGCCTTTATCTGGCGCGCGAACGGCAGATCGACCCGGCCGACCTGGCGCAGAGCCATCTGGTCCTGATCGGCCGGCAGGGGTCCCTGTCCATGCTGCGCGATCTGCCCGACGCGCCGGTGCGCCGCGCCGACGACGGCGGCTTTCTGGACCCCGACGGCGAGCCTGTTTCGGCGGACACCGGCGTGATCTTCGAGATGCCATCGCCGTGGAACTCCGCGCGGCTCGCCCTGGTCGTCACCGGAGCCGACGACCTGGCCCTGGAACGCGCCGCGCTGACGCTGAGCGGTCGGGCCGGCATTGGCGGACTGCGTGGCGACTTTGCGCTGGTCACGGAGGCCACGCCCATCGCCGCGGCGCCGCTGGGCGCGGTGTTCACCCGCCTGGCGGACCTGGGGCGCGCCGACGACACTGTTTCGGGTGTCGGCGACCACGCCATCTCCTTCTCCATCGACACGCCGGGCCTGGCGCGCGACACGACGCTGCCGTTCGACCTCGTGATCAGCCACTCACCGCTGATGGACCGAGCCCGGTCCTCCTTCCGTCTGGTCGTCAACGGCGTCCCGGTGACGGCGGTCGGCTTTCACGATCTGTCGCCGGCGCGCGCGGTGAAGCGCGTTGAGCTCCCGCCCGGCACCCTCAGGCCCGGACCGAACACGCTGAACTTCCTGTTCACCTTCCGGCTGCCGGGGATTCGCGACGGCCAGGACTGCGCACGCGTCCCGGTCGAACAGGCGTGGGCTGTTCTCCACGCCGACTCCGGGTTCCAGCCACCGGCGCGCGGCGCCACGTCGGCCGACGAGGTGTCGCTGACGAATCACCCGTACCCGTTCGTCGTGGACGGGCACCTGAACGACACGCTGCTGGTCGTGCCCGATGCGCTCGGCGACGAGGCGGCGTTCGTTCAGCTCGCCGCCGACCTTGGCCGGCTGACTCGGGCCGACGTGCTGGCCCCGCGCGCGGTGCGCCTGGCCGAGTTCGACGCGCAGGCGGCCGCGGCGAGCCGCGAGGTCATCCTCTGGGGCCTGCCGGCCGACAATCCGCTCCTGGGCCAACTGGGTGGCCGCCTGCCCATTGAGGTCGATGCCCAGCAGCGGCTGCTCCTGAGCCGGGACATGACGCTGGCGGTGCGCGACGAGACCCGTCTTGGCATTGTCCAGTTGATCCGGTCGCCCTGGACGCCCGGACGGTCCGTCCTGGCGGTCACGGGAACAGGACCCGAGGGGCTCGGGCTGGCAGTGGAGGCGCTCCGCCTGGGGAACCTGGCAGGGAACGCGGCCCTTATCAGCCGAGCGGTGCTCCAGCCATCGCCGCCGGGCCGGCCGGCAGCTCCCCAGCCGCTCATCTCCGCCGGACCCCGGCCGGAGGCCCTGGCGATCAGCACCTATCGCCTGCGGCCCGGCGTCGAGGCGCCTGAGACGGCATTCCGGCGGCCGCATATCCTGATGGCCGCCATCGGGGTCGGCGCCCTCGCCACCATCCTCACCGGTGGGTTGGCCCACCGCGCATTTTCCGCCGGCCAGAATCGAGGGAGGCGTCGCTAAGATGTTCAACCGCTCAGTTCCACCTGCAAAGGCGTTCGCCGCCGCCCTATCGCTCTTGACCGGGCTGCTCCTGGCGGCGAGTGCTACCCTGGAGCTCCGGGAAACCGCGCTCCTGCTCCCCCTCCTCGCCGCGCTCGTCGGCATCGTGGGGCTCTGGCGCCCCCGGTCGTACGCCGGACCGGTCACCGGCATTGTCGCCGCGGGCGGAATTGCCGCCGCCCAATGGCTGTTCGCCGAGGCTCGGGACGTGGCAGAGCTCGGGCTGCTGGCGCTCGTCGGATTCGCCGGTATCGGCTTCCTGGCGGAGGCGCTGGCCCGGCAGACCGAGGGCGCCCAGCGACGGCAGGAGCAGGACGCGTTTCTCATCGACGAGCTGACCCCGACCCAGGGCGCCGCCGGCGCCTTGAAGCAGTCGCACTTCGAGCGGCAACTGGCCGACGAGCTGACGCGCGCCCGGCGCTACCGCTACCCGGTGTCGCTCGTGATCATCGGCCCGGACGACCTGGCCCGGCTCGTCGAGCAGCGCGGACTCGACGGCACTCAGCCGATCCTCGACGAGCTGGCGCAGCCGCTGTTGCGGCAGCTCCGCCCGGTGGATCGCGTGGGCTATTTCCGGGAGGAGCTGCTCGCCGTCCTGCTTCCCCACACGCCGATGGCGGGTGCGCGCGTCGTCTTCGACCGCCTGCGCGAGCGCGTGAAAGAGGAACAGGACCGCAACGTCCGTGCCGGGATCGCCGAGTTTCCGACCGACGGGACGACCCCGGCGGACCTGACGCGAGAGGCCCTGGCCGCGCTGGAGTTTGCGCGCACCGCCGACCTCGGCCTGGCAAGTCGCGATCTGCTGGCGAGCTCGGCCTCTCTTTGACGGGGCGACCGCCTCGTGTTAATCTTCCCCTGTCGGCGCATCCCAACGATGGCCCGGCGACGAACCCGACGGCGAGGGGAAGACAGCATGGCGACGAGCGATACGACAGTCGAGCGACGGCCCGTTCAGCATGGCGTTGGCCCCAGCGAGGAGGACCTCATCCGCTGTGTGCGCTGCGGCCTCTGCCTCACCTCCTGCCCGACCTACGTCGAGCTCGGTGTCGAGAGCGATTCGCCGCGCGGGCGCATCCATCTGATGCGAATGGTCGCCGAGGGGCGGCTGCCGCTCTCGGACGGCTTCGCCATGCACATGGACCGATGTCTGGGCTGCCGGGCCTGTGAGGCCGTCTGCCCCTCCGGCGTGAAGTACGGCCGGATCATCGAAGCGACGCGCGCCCAGCTCCTTGAGCAGCGGCCGCAGCGGCCGGCCGCACGGCTCCTTCGGGACCTCGTCTTCCGCCGGCTCTTTCCCTCCCCGGGCCGGCTGCGGGCGCTTGGCGGGGCGATGCGGCTGTATCAGCGATCCGGTATCCGCCATCTGGTCCGCCAGGCGCTGCCGGGCCGGATCGCCGCCCTGGAGCGGCTGATGCCGGCGATGCCCGACCAGTTCTTCGAGGCGCCGGAGTCCGAAGTCGTTCCGGCGGTTGGCGAGCGGCGCTACCGGGTCGGGCTCCTCTCCGGCTGCGTCATGAGCCTGGCCTTTGCCGACGCCAATCGGGCGACGGTCAACGTCCTGACCCAGAACGGCTGTGAGGTCGTCATACCCAGGGAGCAGGTCTGCTGCGGCGCCCTGCACGCCCACGGCGGCGACCTTGCGATGGCACGCCAGCTCGCTCGGAACAACATCGAGGCATTTGCCCGCGCCGGCCTGGACGCCGTCGTGCTCAACTCGGCCGGCTGCGGCGCCATGATGAAAGAGTACGGCGAGCTGTTGGCGGATGACCCGGCCTACGCCGAGCGAGCCAGACGCTTCAGCGCCGCCGTCAGGGACGTCAGCGAGTTCCTCGCCGGCATTCCGCTGAACACGCGTTTCGGCCCGCTCCCCTGGCGCGTGACCTACCAGGACCCCTGCCACCTCGGCCACGCCCAGGGCATCAAGCGGCAGCCACGCCAGCTCCTCAAGGCGATCCCGGGGCTCCAGCTCGTCGAGATGCGCGAGGCCGACATGTGCTGCGGCTCGGCCGGGGTGTACAACGTCCTCCAGCACGACCTCTCGATGCAGATCCTCGACCGGAAGATGCGGCACGTCGGGGCGGTCCAGCCGGAGGTGATCGTGACGGCCAACCCCGGCTGCCTGGCGCAGCTCCGGCTCGGCGCCGAGCGGACCGGGCTCAAAGCCCGAGTGATGCACGTCGTCGAAGTGCTCGACGCGGCCTACCGGGCGGCGGTGGGGGGCCAGGGGTCGGGGG
>JACQGW010000437.1 GCA_016199325.1 Chloroflexota bacterium | reverse complement strand
CGCTCCGCCTCCGCAGCCTCCGCACCTCCGCATGCGCCGCTACTCCTAAGGACCTACTCGGGTATGCACGGGAGGGAGTCGGAGCGGCGGCGTGTGTGAGCCTGGGGACGCACAGTGGAGAGGCCGGCATGGCCGTCGTCGTGAGGTCGTCTATCCAGTGGAAGCGGTGCCCAGCGCCTCGACCAGATGCAGCACGTCGCGAGCCCTGCGCACGACCGCGACGTCGACAAAGTCGCCATCCGGCAGCCGGAGCGCGCCGGAACCGGTCGCTTCGGCCCGCATGGCCGCGTCGACCACCGCTCGCGCCCTTCCGATCTCTTCTTGGGAAGGGGTGAAAACCGTGTTGATGATCGCCACCTGTCGGGGGTGAATGGCGGATCGGCCGAAGAACCCCAGCGCGCGGCCCTGGCGCGTCGTGTGCTCCAACCCGGCCTCGTCCTGGAGCTTGGCGTAGACGCTGTCGATCGGCGGGCGGATGCCTGCGACCCGAGAGGCGATGACCAGTTGCGACCGCGCGTACAGCGTTTCCAGCCCCTCCGGACCGACGATGGCGTTCACGTCCCGGGCGAAGTCCACCACGCCGAACGCCAGGGCGGTGACACTCGGATGCGCCAGCGCGATCTCGATGGCGCGCCAGACGCCCCTGGCACTCTCGACGTTACACATGAGCGGCAGCTCGGCCGATGGCAGCCCGTTGCGCGCGGCGGCGCTTTGCACGCAGGCCTCGATCTGCCGGACTGTTTCGGCGTCTTCCACCTTCGGGAGTCGGAGTCCGTTCAGACCGGCATGCACGACGGCCCGAAGGTCGTCTTCAGCCAGGCCGGTTTCGGGGTGGTTGATCCGCACGAACACGAGGGGGCCGCGCTGCCCCTGTCGGGCGCGCACCGCCTCGGCGACCAGGGCGCGCGCTCGCTCCTTTTCCGCCGGCGGCACCGAATCCTCCAGGTCCAGGATAACGGCGTCGGCTCCGGCCGAGAAGACCCGCTCCAGGAGCTTCGGATTGTTGCCCGGCGCGTAGAGCCAGGAACGAATGAGCGGCAACGCTCCCATCTCACCACCTCCGGTCTCAGATATGGAGTGCCGAACGAACTGCAGAGGCGGTGAAACGGGTTTCTGGTTTGTGGTTTCTGGTTCGAGGAGCATCGTGGCAACCAGAAACCACAAACCACGGACTTCGTCCTCTGCGTTCTCTGCGCCTCTGCGGTTCGTCCTGTTGGGCGTTTCTACACGACGCGTTTTTGTCGCAGCCCCGCGATCTCCTGGTCCGACAGGCCCAGGAAGCTCGCCAGGATCTGTTCGGTGTGCTCGCCCAGGGCCGGGGCTTGGCGCCGGGGGGTCTCGGCGCAGGCCGAGAGCTTGACAGGGTTGCCGGGGGCCAGCACCTTCCCGCCCAGCATGTCGTCGATCTCGACCAGCATCTGCCTCGCCTGCAAGTGGGGACACGCCGCCAGATCGGCCGCGTTCTGCACGGCGCCCGCCCCAATGCCCGCCTCCGTCAATACGGCCGTGAGCTCGGCCTTTGTCTTGCCGAGCGCCCATTCCTCCAGCAGCGGACGGATCCGCTCGGCGTTGTTGGCCGCGCGAGCGGCTTCGGTCTGGAGCTGCGGATCCTGAAGGAGCTCCGGGTGACCGATGAGCGAGCAGAAGCGCTCCCAGGCCGGCGCGCCCAGCACGCTCACACTCACGTAGCCGTCGGCACAGCGCACGATGCTGGTGATGACCGCCGAATAGACCCCCCGACCGCGCGAGATGACGTCGCCGGCAAACGTGTAGCGCATGATGGCGCGGGCGTTCAGGACAGCCAGCGCGTCGTACATGGCCGTATCCACCATCTGGCCCCGCCCCGTCGACCGCCGGGCCTCCAGCGCCATCAGGATGCCGATGGTGGCGAACAACGCAGGCACGAAATCGGCCAGCGGCACGCCGACGTCAACCGGCGGACCATCGGCCTGCCCGGTCATCTCGGCGATCCCACTCATCGCCTGGATCTGCGGGTTGTAGCCGCCCCGTGACCAGAACGGGCTCTCCAGGATGTCGCGATGGCCGAAACCGCTGATGCAGGCGTAGATGAGGCGCTCGTTCCGTTCGTGGAGCGTGCGGTAGCCCAGCCCCAATCGGTCCAGGAAGTCGGGCCTGGAATTCTCGACCAGGACGTCGGCGTGTTGGACGAGCTCCCCGAAGATCGCCGCGCCGGCCGGGGTCCGCAGATCGAGCGTCATGCTGCGCTTGTTGCGCCCGAGGTAGACGAACTCGGACGACGCCGACCGCCCGGCGCCGTCCGATCGTCGGGCGCCGAGGTGCCGGGCTGGATCGCCGCCATCGGGCCGCTCGATCTTGACGACGTCGGCGCCGAAGTCTGCGAGCACCAGCGTGCAGAAAGCGCCCGCCAGCCCTTGTGTCAGGTCGAGCACCCGAACGCCGGCCAGCGGCAGTCCGGTTCCCGCCGAACCCTGGGAGAGCTCCGGTTCGGGCTGCGCGTCGTGGGCGATCATGGACGCTACCCCCGTACGCAGCTCGCGCTGCCCCGGGCGACCCCTTGCCCTCGCTGGTTCTGACACCACAGGAGCACCGTCGAGCGACCGGCGGCGCTCGACGTCTCGTCGTCCGCCGGCCAGGCGCCGAAAACGAGGTGATCGCCATCCTCGAAGGCGTGCAGAAAGCGCAGGGAGAGCCGCCCGCCGCGGACCCACTGAGAGCCGAACGCCTTGTCTACCAGCTCATGGGCGTAGGCCAGGAGCAGATGGCCCGATCCGATGGGCCTGGTCAGGCCGGCGGCGTGCGCGCGCTCGGCGTCGCTGTGGACGGTGGGTCCCTTGGCGGCGACGATGGCATAGATGGCCTCGAAGAGGCCCAGCTTCTCGATGGTGATCTGCTTCTCGATGGAGACCTCGGGTGGCCCGGCGGGAGCGGTCTCCGGCCGGCGTGGCGCGCGGTCGGCGGCCAAGCCGCTCTCCGCCGACCACTTGGCGATGGCGGCCGGCATGGCGACCATGCGGTAGCGCCGGGATCGCTCGACGAGGGTTCCGTCCTCGTCGAAGAGCCGCGCGTCGATGGCGATGTACGGCTTTTCCCGTTTGACGTACTTGTCGGCGATCCGCGCGGTCGCCCGCAGCAGTCGGCCCGGTCTGGCCCGACCGAAGTACTCGGCGTCCAGACCCGAGTTGATGTGGTGGAGGGGCCTGCGAAAATGCCGCTCCACCAGGAGCGCCGTGGTGCGGAGACCCGCCGTGAAGTACTCCGCCGCCGGATTCTCGACGGCGGTTCGGAACCTGGCGACCTCTTCCTGGGAGATCGTGGTTTCCAGCGAGCCCAGTTCCATGCCAACCTGGAGCGTGTCGAAGTCGAAAAGGGGCAGCTCGCCTGGCCGGACGACCGCAGATCCCGTTGTCATGTCAGCACCTCCATTGATTTGCCCGGTCACCGCCGTTCTGCGCCTATGCTCCGACGTACACACCCCGTCGTCGCTCGAGGAAGGAGCGTTGGGCCTCGCGGCGGTCTGCCGTCTGGTGCAGGATGCGCCGGCACTCGAGCCCGAAGTCCTCGGCCTGGTCGTAGCCGGCGTGGTCCAGCACGAAATTCATGGCGCGTTTGGTGTAGGTCATGCCCAACGGCGGCTGGGCTGCCAGGAGCTCCGCCATCGCCGCGACGGCCGCGTCCAGCTCCTCGTCGGGCACCACTCTGTAGACGAGCCCCCAGCGCTCGGCCTGCTCGGCCGGGATCCATTCCCCCGTCAGGGCCATCGCCAACGCCCTCGCGCGTCCCACCGTGAAGACGAAGCTGCCGGGGACCATCAGCCCCGTCTGGACCTCTCGGAGCGCGAAGCGGGCGTTCGTCGATGCGATGGTAATGTCACAGCACTCGGTGGCCAGGTAGCAGCCGCCGCCCACGGCCGGCCCTTGAATGCGGCCGATGACCGGTTTCGAGAGCGTCCTGAGCAGGTCGCGCGCTTGCCGGTTGAGCCGAGAGTAGCGGAGATAGCCTTCGAGATCGGCCTGGGACGTGTGGCTCTGGTCCTGCCCGGCGCAGAACGCCTTGCCGGCGCCGGTGAGGATCACCACCCGGACGGCCCGGTCCTCCTCGATGCGCCGGCCTGCATCGATGATCTCGAGGAACATCTCCGTCGTCAGCGCGTTTCGCTTCTCCGGCCTGTTGAGGGTGATCGTTGCGATCGGGCCGTCCTGCTGGAACAGAATCGTCCTGTAGTCGAGTGTCGCGGGGTTGGCGTCGGTCATCCTCTTACCTCCCTGACTTCGATTCGGGTCCGGCGGCCGTCTTCAGGACGAGGGTCCGCTGAAAGGGATCGGTGATGCGCTGAAACCATTGGGCCAGCAGGTTGGCGGACAGGGTCAGCAAGACGATGGCGAGGCCCGGAAAGACCGTGAGCCACCAGGCGGTGGAGATGTACTCCCGCCCCTGCGCCAGCATGAGGCCCCACGAGGATTCCGGCGGCTGGACGCCGAGGCCGATGAAGCTCAACGACGCCTCGGAGAGCACCGCACGCCCCACCTCGAGGGTGCCAAGCACCAG
Organism: Chloroflexota bacterium; assembly: GCA_016199325.1. The sequence goes on along the minus strand of JACQGW010000437.1, from coordinate 4,857 downwards.
GAGGGTTGGCATGACACTGGGGAGGATGTGGCGGGCCACGATCCGCACCTCGGAAGCGCCGATGGCCTGGGCGGCTTCGACGAAGAGCTGGTTGCGGAGCGAGAGCGCCATCCCCCGGCTCGTGCGTGCGAAGAGCGGCCAGCGCGTGATGGCCAGCACCAGGATCAGGTTCAGGAAGCCGGGTCCGAGCGCGTACAGGATGAACATCGCCAGCAAGAGCGTCGGGAACGCCATCTGGATGTCGCAGACGCGCATGATCAGGTCATCCGTGCGACCGCCGCGATAGCCGGCCAGCACGCCGAGCCAGGTGCCGAGGACCCCGGAGAGCACGACGGTCGCCGCGCCGACGGTCATCGACAGGCGGCCGGCTTCAGCCAGGCGCGCCAGCAGATGGCGGCCGAGCTGGTCGGTGCCGAGCCAGGTCCGCGTCCCGCTCGGGTCCAACGCCGCCAGCGGCGGCTTATTGCGGTAGCGGAGGTTCGGCAGGTTGGCCTCCTCCCCCTGGAGCGGCGGGATCAGCGCCGCGGCCAGCAGGAACAGCACAAGCGCGGCCGCGGCGAGCAGGCTCACCTTGTCGGACCAGAGGTCGTGCAGCCAGATCGCGCGACCGGACGGCCGCGGCGGCAGTGTCGGGTCGGCGATCTCGCCCGAGCGGGCAGACGTGGTCCGGTCGGTGGCGGCCATGCGGCTCATCGGTAGCGAATCCGGGGGTCGATCACTGCGTAGCTGAGATCGACGGCCAGGTTCACGACGAGGACGAGCGCCGCCACGACGAAGACGGTCGCCTCGATCACCGGCAGGTCGCGGTGCTGGATCGCGGTGAACGCCTGGTAGCCGATGCCGGGCCAGGCGAAAACGATCTCCACGATGATGGCTCCGTTGACCAGGGTCGCGATCTCGTCGCCGGCCACCGTCAGCGCCGGAATGGCGGCGTTCCGCAAGACGTGCTGGAACAAGACCCGGTTTGCCGAGAGCCCCTTGGCGTGAGCCGTCGTCGTGTACTGTTTGCCGATCTCGTCCAGCAAGTTCACCCGCAGCACCTGCGCGATGCGGCCGATCCGCCGGGGGAGGAGAGCGGCCATGGGCAGGACAAGAAACTGCCAGCCGCCGTAGCCGGATGTGGGCAGCAGGCGCAGGCCGGCGGCAAAGACGATGACCAGGATCAGGGCCAGCCAGAACTCCGGAACCGAGGCGCCGCCGAGCGACGTGACGCTGATCAGGCGATCGAGCGGGCCGCGCGGCCGGGCGACGGCCAGGATCGCCAGCGGCACGGCGATGGCGAGGCTGAGCGCCACGACGCTCGCCGCCAGCAGCAGCGTGGCCGGCAGCCGTTCCAGGACCAGCGGCAGCGCCGGGACGTCCTGCCAGAGCGACTTGCCGAAGTCGCCCTGGAGCGCCGCGCTCATGAACCGCACGAACTGGATGTGGAGGGGAGCGTCGAAGCCCATCGCCCGCCGAACGGCCTGATACTGCTCGACCGAGCTCTCCAGGGGCAGCATCAGCAGCACCGGGTCCCCGCTGACATGGGTCACGAAGAACACCACGGTCAGCAGCACCAGGACGGCGAACAGCGCCTGGACGGTCCGTCGAATGAGGTACTGCGTCACGGATGCTGCCTCGGCGCGCTAGATGACACGGTCGGCCTCCAGTGCCTTGATCTCGGCCGACGAGAGCCCGAGCAAATCCCCGTAGACTTCGGCGTTGTGCTCGCCGCGCAGGGGGGGCGGCCCGAGCCGCCCGGGCGTCCGGGACAGCTTGATACTCAGGCCAGGCACCCGGATCGTCCCGCCACGGGGGTGCGGCACCTCCGGGAACATGTCCCGGTGGCGCATCTGGGGGTCGTCCACCACCTGCTCCAGGGTCTGGACCGGAGCGGCCGGGACGCGGGCTTTCTTGAGCATCGCGTAGGCCTCGGCGACGGTCCGCTCGCGCACCCAGTCGCCGACGATGCGTTCGATTTCGGCGATCGCCGCCGGCTGTTGGCGCTTGACGGAGCTGTCGAATCGAGGATCGTCGGCCAGCTCGGGCTGCCCCATCGCCAGCGCCAGGCGCTGCCAGAACGGCTGCCTCGTCGCGCTGATCTGAATCATGCCGTCCCTGGCGTGAAAGGCGTAGTTCGGCGCAGAGCCGGCCCGGTTTCTGCCCGATTCCTGGAGCCTTCTGCCGGTCAGGGTATAGGTCATCAGCGGGAACTCGACCATGGTGAGGGCGCTGTCCAGCAGCGAGACGTCGACGTGCTGGCCCTCGCCGCTGAGCGTCCGCTCGTAGAGGGCAGCCAGGGCGCCGATCGTGCCATTCAAGGCGGCGAGCCGGTCGGCGATGGAAACGCCCGTCGAGTGGGCGGGGCTGTTGGGGTCACCGCTGACGTCCAGATAGCCCGACCAGGCCAGTGCGATGGTGCAGAAGGCCGGCATCTGGGCATACGGTCCGTCCTGGCCGAAGCCGGAGATCGAGACCATGATCAGGCGCGAGTTGATAGCATGCACGCGCGCGTACCCGAAGCCGAGCCGCTCCATCGCCCCCGGCACGAAGTTCTCGACGAGCACGTCGGCCCGGCTGAGCAGCTCGGTGAAGATGCGGTCGGCCTTCGGGTGCTTCAGGTTCAGGGTAATGCTCTTCTTGCCGCGATTGTACACGGCGAAGTAGATGCTTTCGCCCTGATAGGTCGGGCCGGAAAACCCGCCGTCGCGTTCCCCGATGGGGTCCTCCACCCGGATGACCTCGGCGCCCAGGTCCGCGAGGAGCATCCCGCAACGGGGGCCGGCCTGATAGCGCGAGAGGTCGAGCACCCGAATACCCGCCAACGGCGTTGCCATCATCGAACCCCTGCCTCCTCTGCCTCCCGAACTCTGGCTCGCCAGGGGTGCCCGCTTCTCACCGTCAGCTCGGGGACGAGGCGCTGATGGCCGGTCAGGCTCTCGCCGAACCGGTCCTGGAAACTGACGTCCTCATCACGCAGGTCCCAGACGACGGCGTCCCCCACTGCGCCGACCGCCAGCGTGCCCAGGCCGAGGGTGTTTCGGATGAGTCCTGCCGGCCGCTCGGTCACCCGGTCGACGACCTGTTCGAGGGTGAGGCCGTGCGCGAGCATGATCGACATGACGGTCGGCAAGTCCACGATCGGGGCGAGGTTGATCATGTCGGTGCTGAGCAGATCGGGGACGATTCCCTGCGCCAGCGCCGCCCGGGCGACGCGATGGCTGAAGGTGTGCCCGTTTCCCACGTCCAGGATCACGCCGCGCTCGACTGCTTCCCGCACTGCCGGCAGGACGCGCTCCTGTGCGTCGAGGATGCCGTTGGACCGACCGTGGAAGCAATGGGTGAGCACGTCGCCGCGCTCCAGCACCTGCAGCACCTCGGGCAGCGGCGCCGAGGAACCGCCGATATGCACCATGACGGGAACGCCGGCCAGCTTCCCGGCCTCTTTCGCCAGTGCCAGCGCCTTCAGCTCGTGCTCCGGGGCGACCGCGTTCGGGCCGAGCCTGACCTTGATGCCCACAACGAGATCCGGATACAGCTCGACGACCCGCGCCGCACCTTTGACGCTGGCGAAGTCCAGCGTCACCAGCTCCGGCACATTGTGGCTGTACGTGAGACCGATGGCGGAGATATGCACGAAGGAGTAGATGCGCGTCTGGGCCTGCCGGGCGTAGGCCCGCAGGCCGGCAAACGTCGCCGACCCCGCGCTGCCGGCGTCCACAACGGTCGTCACGCCCGTCGCCGGGCCGGTCTTGTCGGGATTGACGGCCACCCGTTTGGCCCACCAGTAGACGTGGGCGTGGAAGTCGATCAGGCCGGGGGTGATCACCTTCCCGGCGGCGTCGACGGTCTGGGCGGCCTCGTCCGGATGAATCCGGCCGCCAATGGCCGCCACCTTGCCGGCAGCGAAAGCGATGTCGCCCCGCACGCGCGGTAGTCGCGCCCCGTCGAGGATTTCGCCCCCTTTCAAGAGGAGATCGTACGTCATGGAGCCTCCTTCCGTTGTCGGCACGTTGTCGGCACGTTGTCGGCTATTCCACCAGGCCGCTTGCCTCTCCGACTGCCGTCTTCTCGCCCTTCTGGTTCTCTGCCCAGACGTCGATGAACAGCCGGACCTTGTCGTCCTCTGCTCGTTTGTCCTTTACCAGGCCCTTGATCGTCAGCGTGTCGCCCGGCACGACCGGCCGCAGGAACTTCAGGTCGAGGCTGCCGCCACGAACCCAGCTCGGGCCCAGGAGCTTGTTGAGCATCTCGTGCGTGTACGAGATCGTGTGGTGCGCCGAGGCGATGGGCGAGCCCAACCCCTCTTCGCCCGCGACGTCTTCGCTCGTGCTGTGGTTGCTGGGCCGGTCCGGCAGGATCGCTTCGAAGAACCGCATCTTGTCGAAGGTGAGCTCCTTGCTGACCGGAGGCCCGGCGGAGCCGGCCGGCGTATCCCGGTTCGCCGGCCCCGACCACTGCTCGCCGGAGGTGACGACCGTCCTGGCCGGCGGCACGGCGAGGCCGGTCGGGGGAACCCGGTCGGCGCGTCCCCACCACTTCTCGCCCAGCTTGGCGGCCGCAACCATGCGGGTGCGCCGGTAGCGCTCGACGAGCAGGCCGTCCTCGTCCGTCACCTCGACCTCGAAGACGACGTAGGGCTTGTCCCGCTTGACGTACTTGTCGGCGACTCTGCCGGAGATGATCAGCCGCTTGCCCGGCCGTGGCGGGTTGAAGTACTCGGCGTTGTGGCGTGCATTGATGTGGCGCTGCCCGGGGCGGTAGCGGTAGCGTCGGCGAACGAGAATGGCGACCGGCTTGAGCTCGTTGGTCACCCAGAATGCCTCAGGGTACTCGACGGCCTGGCGATGGTGCTCGAGCTCCTTCTCGGTCAGCAGG
>JACQGW010000440.1 GCA_016199325.1 Chloroflexota bacterium | reverse complement strand
TGGCCGTTTTGCGGCGGAAGGAGCGAGCAATTGCCCCGCTTTCGTGCCCAAAACCGCCCGAAATAGGGCTAGGGACGTTCTCTCCGACAGGCTGCTAGCAAGGCTCCTATAGCCAAGAATTGGGCACCTCACCGGCGTTTCTTAAGACGCTTTCTCTGGGCGCGCCGTCTCCGTGCGTTCCGTTGTCTCTGGGAGCGCAGGCGTCCCGCCGGCTTTCGTCTCCCCGGCCCTCTTTGGCAACGCAGGAGTCCTGTTGGTTTTTCTCTCCCACCCGACTCGCGCAGCGCTGCTAAATGTCCAGCTTTCCGCTTCCCGTACCAGGCCTGCCTTGACCGGGTTATCATGGATGTACTGGATGGCCCTTGCCAAATGGTGCTCATCACGAATCGCGCGATCAAAGTACTCCCGCTGCCAGAAAACACCTGCACGCCCGAGGAGCTTGTTGGCCTCCTTGGCGGTAAACGATTTCCAGGAATGGACGATCACCGACAGGCTGTAGCCCGGCCGGGTCTCGATAAGCGCGTGAACGTGATTGGGCATCACAACCCAAACCAACAAATGATATCGCGTGCCATCGAAGTGCAAGAGCGCGTTTTCGATGAGCTGGGCCAGGCGGGTATCCCGCAAATAGCATGAGCCATGGCCGGCGTCCAGGAAGCTCTCGATACGTTGTCGCCAACGTGGGTCACCCTTGTCTTTGAGATACCGGCTCAGCTCGACGAGTGTTGTGGCCGGCAACGCATCGGCCAACCGGATCGTGATCATCTGAATGAGGCCGGGTTGGTCGAAGTGTGGAAGGTAGCCGCGAGAATACCAACCGACTGCTTCAGCCGACTTGGCTGGTGGAACGCCTGCACCCCCAAACGCGGCTGCGCTGTCACTTCTCATCACTCATGCTCCAAACGGGCAGGCGAGACGCCTGCGCTCCCAGGAACGCCTGCGCTCCTCCATATCGATTGCTTGTGCTGCTCAAAGCAAGTTCGCGGCACCGGCAAGTACGTACCTACGGTTCACATACAGCGCGAGAGATTACGGTCTTGACGGTGCAGCGGTGGGCGCCGGCGCGGGGGCGACGGCGGGCATGGCCGGCATGGGAGCGACAATGCCGCCGGGGGTGGATTCCTCCGTATTCAGCGCCGTATCGATGGCCTCGGCCGCCTCCTGGGCGATCTCCGCCGCCGACTTCTTGCCCTCCTGGATCGGCTGCAACAGCTTCTGATAGAGCAGCGGCATGAGCGTGTTCTGGAGGCCGATCGGCAGCGCCTGGGCGTACTCCATCGACCGGGCGATGACCTGGAGATCCTGCTCCGAGAACTGGGGCCGCACCTGGTGGAGGTTCTTCGCCGCCGACCGCCGGACCGGGATCCCGACGTCGCTGGCGCCGGAGCCCATCGAGCCGGCGAGCGCGACCATCGCCCGATAGGCCTGGCGTCCGTTCGGGGCCTGCGCCGTCAGCGCCAGGACGCTCTGGAGGTCCATCGTCGTCGCCCGAACCTTGCCCTTCGGCATCTCGGTCATGCGCACCGGCGAGCTCGTCTGGTTGAAGGGGCCGAAATAGATCCCGGCGCTCATGAACTGCATGGCAACCCGCCCGAACGGCCCCATGATGGGCGGCACATCGCCCGGCCCGACGGCCGGCATGACGCGTCTGACCTGCTCCATCGCCCGCGCGTTGCTCTTGTCGAACGGCGGCGGCGCAACCTTGTAGGTGTGGATCAGGTCGCGCAGAAAGGCCATCGCCTCGACGGCCGGGGGCTCGGCGAGCGTCGAGCGCTTGCCGTCCTTCGTCACGACGTCGCCGCCGTTCTGCCAGATGAAGGCGATCAGGGCGTTGGCGTTCGTCAGGTTCAGCCCGTAGACGGTCTCGGTATCGCCGACCTTGGTCAACCGCTTCGCGGTTTCGAGGAACGCCTGCCAGTCCCAGGCGCCGTCCGGTGCCGGCAGCCCGGCCGCGTCGAAGACGCGCTGGTCGTACTGGATGAGCAGCGGCATCGCCGTGAGCGGCAGGCCGTAGAGCTGGCCGTCGCTCCGGAGCGCCTCCAGGGCGCCGGGGAAGTACTCGTCGGGCTTGAGAGACTGGTCCCCGCGGAGATAGGCGTCCAGCGGCTGAACGAGCCCCCTCTTGACGGCGAAGTTATGCTCGTAGCTGGAGGAGAAGAAGACGACGTCGGGCCTGGGGTCCTGCAAGAGCGCCTCTTCCAGGGCGGTGACCATCGGCGGCTCCTTGGACGGCTCTTTCATCGGCCCCTGCGGCATCGTCGGCATGATCTGCTGGATCTTGATCTCGTACTCGCCGGCGGCCGCCTTGTTCACGGCCATGGCCGCCTCGTAGAGCGAGAGGATGCCGGGCGGCGCGCCGCCGCCGGGGTAGACGATGGCGGCCACGCGGATGACGGCCGGCTGTCTGGGGGCCGGCGCCGCCAGACACGCCGTCAGGATGCCGGCGATGAGACTGACCAGGAGCGCGAGGGGGATGCGTGCCATGATGGCCTCCACTGAACGCTGTGCTGCCGCGTCACCCGTCATGCGTCATACGTCATCGGTCATGCGTCATGTGAGTGCTGCGATAGTCTCCACTGAACGCTGTGCTGCCGATGCAGCGGGCCTGAGCCGACCAGGCCGGTGTTTCTCGCCCACAAAGACCAGTGTAACGGTCACGCCCGCCGGCGCCATACGCGAAACGGCCTATCTTTGGGGCCGATGAGTCCCGGGCGCACCTGGCCGAAAGACCAGAAAGGCATAGATCGTTTGGCCGAGGGCCGTTGGGCGCGATGTGAGAGCGCTGGGCGTAGACCGGTTTCGAGAGAGGCCGAACCGCCAGGACGCCAGGATCGCCAAGAGCGGCGCCAGGAAGGCTGTTCTCCTGCCTGGTCAATCCCTTCGGAACCTGCTCCAGGCCGGCCGCCTGGTGGCCTATCTGTCCAATAGACGCTCGAGGGGCCAAAAAGGTTTCACGATTCCTGGCCAAAGCAGTAGTACCTGATATGGTCCCCTATGCTGAGGGTTTCGCCTTCCCAAAGGCCAACCACTCCGCCAGCGCGGCTCGCTGTCGGCTGTTCTCTGAGGAAGCGTCGGGCGGGGTGGCGCCGGAGCAGCGTCGCGACCCGCTTATGGCATAGAACCTGCGCCCAGTGTTGGCGGCCGAGGATTTGCCGATGTGCGACAAGAGGATAGCCCGATATACCTGCAACAGTTCTTGGTCGACGGGCTGGGGCACGGCTCGTACCTGATCGGCGACGAGGCTGCCCGCGCTGCCGCCGTGATCGATCCGCTGCGTGACGTCGACGCCTATCTCGCCGCTGCCCAGGCGGCCGGGCTGGCTATCCGGCACGTGCTGGAGACCCACGCGCCCAACGATTACGTCTCAGGCGCTCGGGAGCTCGCCGCCCTCGCCGGCGCCCATCTCTGGGCAAGCGGTGCGGGTGGCGGCGCCGGGCTCCAGTACGAGCATCGGCCGCTCCGCGACGGCGATGCGGTCGAGGTCGGCGCCCTCGCGATTCGGGCGTGGGAAACGCCGGGCCACTCGCCGGAGCATCTGGCCTATCTCCTGTTCAGTCGCGAGACCGGCGCGGACGCGCCGCTCGCGGTGTTCTCCGGCGGCTCGCTGATGGTCGGCGGCGCCGGCCGCACCGACCTCGCCGGCGATGAGCGCACCCGGGATCTGGCCCGCGCCCAGTTCCGGAGTGTCGGCCGATTGCTCTCGCTGCCGGACCACGTCGCCGTCTACCCGACTCACGGCGGCGGCTCCTTCTGCGGCGGTGGCAGGAGCGGTCGCCGCTGGTCGACGATCGGCGCCGAGCGGAGCGCCAATCCCCTGGCGCGATGCATCGCCAAACAGGATCCCGAGGAATTCGCCGCTGCGCTCCTGCGTGACCTGCCGGTCGTTCCGGCCTATTGGGCCCGGATGCGCCCGCTGAACCAGCAGGGGCCGCGGCCGCTGGGCGCCGTCGGCGCCACCCCCGGGCTGGCCAATCTGCTTCCGGCCCGGCCCCTGACGCCGCGGGAGCTGCGCGAGCTGCTGGATCGAGGCGCCGTCTCCGTGGTGGATGCGCGCGAGCCGGCAGGCTACGGTGGGGCGCACATCGCCGGCAGCTTCGGCGTCGGGCTGACGCCGAGCTTTGGCGTCTGGGTGGGCTCCGTCGTGCCCAATGACCGGCCCATTGCCCTGGTGCTGCCCGGCGACACACCGGCGGCGCTGGTCGCCGCCTGGGACACGGCGGTGCGCCAGTTGCTCCGCGCCGGCTACGACCGGATCGCCGGCTACCTGGCCGGCGGGATTCGCTCGTGGGCGACCGAGGGCTTTCCCTTCGAGACGCTGCCCCAGCTCTCGGCTCGAGAAGCCGCCGCCCTGCTCCAGCGCGGCCAGGGCGGGCTGCTCGACGTGCGCCAACCCGCCGAGTGGACGGAAGGGCACGCCCCCGGCGCCACCCACCTGCCGGCGGCGGCGCTCCCCAACCGACTGACGTCCATCGATCGCGAGCGATCCTGGGCCGTCACCTGCTCCTCCGGCTACCGCTCGACGATCGCCGCCAGTCTGCTCCGCCGTGAAGGCATCCGCGCCGTCGCCAACGTCCTCGGCGGCATGGCCGCCTGGGAGAAGGCCGGTCTGCCCCAGGAACCGGCCGAGCGGGGCTAGAGCGATGCCGAGAGACAACGAACCGCCAAGACGCCAAGATCGCCAAGG
>JACQGW010000424.1 GCA_016199325.1 Chloroflexota bacterium | reverse complement strand
TCACTCATCACTCATCACTAATACTCGACATCGGTCTTGAGGGAGTGGAACTGGACCGTCGAGACGAGCGCGACGAGGATGAACAGAACGATGGCCTGAGCCGACGCCAGGCCGTACTGCCAATCGCGGAAGGCGGTGTCGTAGATGAGCTGGACAATCGTCGTCGTCGCATAGGCGGGACCGCCGCCGGTCATGACGTAGACCCGCTCGAAGACCTCGAAGGCCCAGATGGTGTACATCACGAGCAGGTAGAGCGTGGTCGGCTTGAGCAGCGGAATCGTGATGCGCCACCACTGGGCGATGGGGCCGGCGCCTTCGAGGCTGGCGGCCTCGTAGAGCTCCTCGGGGATCGACCCCATGGCGGCCGAATACATGACGACGCCGGCCGCCGGGATCGTCAGCAGCGCCGACAGGATGATGGCCCAGAGCGCGAGATTGGGGTGCGAAAGCCAGGGCAGCGGGCCGAGGCCCAGCAGTTGATTGACGGTGCCGTACTGCGGGTTGAACATCCAGCGCCAGGCCGTGGCCATGATGACGGCGGAGGTGACGGCCGGCAGGTAGTACGCGGCGCGGAACAACGTCTGCCAGCGCGCCGAGAGCGGCCTGATGAGCGCCGCCAGGGCCAGCGCGACCATCAGGTGGACCGGGACGGTGACGAGCGTGTAGACCGCCGTGTTGGCCAGGGCCCTGTGAAACACCGGATCGCCGGCGAGGGTCTGGAAGTTGCCCAGGCCGACCCAGGCGGCGCGCGTGAGCGAGGCGTCCTGAAAGGCGAGGAGCAACGACCAGAACACCGGGCCGAAGGTGAAGACGGCAAAGACGAGCATGCTGGGGAGGACGAAGAGGTAGCCCCAGCGATGCTGTTGCCAGCGGCGGCGCCAGTGCTGCCCGGCCGGCGGCCGGGCGCGCCCGGCCGAAGTGGGCCGGGTCAGCGTGATGTTTCTGGTTGTGGCCATGGTTGATCCTTGGAAGCTACTTGAGCAGCGGCTTGAGCTCTTGCCCGGCGCGCTTGAGCGCGTCTTCGGGCGAGAACACGCCGGCGACGGCAGCCTGCATCTGGGCGTTGACCTTGGCCGAGACCTGGCCCCAGACCGGGGTTTGCGGCATCAACTCGGTGAAGACGACCATCTTGCCGAACTGCTGCATCCAGGGGTCGCCGGCCGGGATCGGGACCGACTTCCGCGCCGCCGGCGCCAGGTAGTAGCCCGGCACGGCGTCAGCGACCTCCTTGGACGTCAGGAAGCGGGCGAACTTCATGGCGGCGGCCAGGCGCTCGGTGTCCTGCTGCTGGCGAACGGCAAAGGTGCCGAGGCCGCCAACGGTGACAGGCTTGCCGGACGCGCCGAGGGGAACGAAGCGAACCTCGAAGGGGACCTTCTCCTTCCGGTAGGTGGCGATGTCGACCGTCGGCGCCAGGTACATGGCCAGGGTCTTCTGGTCCTTGAAGGCGGCGACGACGTCCGCCATCTTCTGGTTGCCGAAGTCCGGCGGGGTGACCTTGTGGACCAGGGCGAGGTCGGCGAGCCGCTGGAGCCCGGCGATCGCTTCGGGGCGGTCAAAGGTGTACTGCCCCTGGTCGAGAACGCGTCCGCCGTCGGCATAGAGGAACGCCCAGACGTTGATCAGGTCGGGCTGCACGGCCGCAGAGAACCCGTAGACCGGGGTGTCATCGGCGCGGGTGAACGTCAACTGTTTGGCGACCTTGACGAACTCGTCGTAGGTCCAGGTGTCGGCCGGGAGCGGGACGTTGCGCTCCTGGAAGATCTCCGGGTTCAGATAGATGCCCATCGGGGGCACCCAGAGCGGCCAGGCGTAGTGCTTCCCTTTCCACTCGACCCCGCCCAGGGCGTTGGGATAGATGTCGGCCCGGTCTTCGGCGGACAGGTAGTCGTCGATGGGCGCGACCAGCCTGTCGTCGGCGTACTTGACGAGACGGTCCGACGCGATCCGGAAGACGTCCGGCGCATCGTTGCCGCCAGCGACGAGGGCGGTATCGAGCTTCTGCTGGCCGCCCTCGAAGGGGACGCCGACGATCTTGACCTTGAGCCCGGGATTGGCCTTCTCGAACGTGGCGACGGCGTCCTCGGCCACCTTGTTCGTGGGGTTCCGGCCGCCCGGCGTGTAGCCGAACTGATACCAGTTGATCGTGCCGGACCAGGTGGTCTTGATGGCGCCGCCTGGAGCGGTCGAGGGGGTTGTTCTGGGAGCCGCTGCCGCGGGGGTCCCGACCGGAGCGCTCGACGGCGTGCCGGCCGGCGAGGCCGCGGACGTGCCGGCGGGAGTGCTTGCCGGCGCAGTGGTCGGCGCGCTCGTGGGAGCCGCCGCGGGTGCGGCCGCCGGGGCGCCGGCGCAGGCCGCCAGCATCGGAACGATGAGCGCGAAGAAGAGCAGCAGCGCGACAGGTTTCCTGCTCATCCAAGCTCCTCCTGTCGAAAGATTGGGGCGCGAGCGAGAGCCACGTTGGAACCGATGGATCGAGCCACCTCCTTGCTGGCGCTTCCAGAGATGTACCACTTCCGAGCGGTCAGCACGGATCGATCAGCCATCAGACTCTGCTCCGTTGCGGTGACGATCTATGACCGACCGCCGACTGCTGACCGCCGACTGCTGACCGCCGACTGCTGACCGCCGACTGCTGAGCCTGACCGGGACGGCGCCCTGAGCCATGCATCGACCCGCCAGCACGTCGACGAGCGCCTGGAGCGAAACAGGTGGGTCGCCGTAGGTCAGAATCGTGGCCGACGTGCCCGGGACGACCGCCGCGTCGTACGGGCTGTGGACGGCGGCGTGGATCACCGGCAGACCGAGGCCGGCGATTGCCGTGGCGAGCCGTGCCTGGGATTCGATCAGGAATGCGTTGCGCGTCACCAGCAGCACCGCCTGGCGCGGTCGGGCGAGCGCCAGCGCCCGGGCGATCTCGTCGTGTGTCGGCTCCGGCCCGATGGCGAGCGCGGTCGTTCGGGGAAAGCTCGCCGCGAGCAGGTGGGCCAGCGGTGTTGCCGGTCGGCAGTCGGCGGTCGGCGGTCGGCGGTCGGCGATCCTGGGCGCTGCCGAACCGTCGGTCACCAATGGGTCGGTGAGGCTATCGGCGCCAACGGATTCGGGGAACGGATTGAACGGAAGGCTGCCTCGGCGGTAGCTCTCCATGCCGTCGGCGATGGGCGACCAGCGGGGAGACAGGCATTCGATCAGGACCAGGGACGTCTCGCTCGACAGCGGCAGCGCAGCCCGATCGTGGAGCACGGTCATGCTCCGCCGGGCGAGCGCCAGCGCCGCCGCTCCCGGCGCCTGATCCGGCTCGGCGAAGGCCGGGAGAGCGTGCGTGAGATGATAGTCGGTCCGAAGCCGGTCGAGGCGGCGCGCGGTCGCCTGAAACGATTCCCGCGAGAGCTCGCCGGATTGGACCGCTTCCACGAGCGACCCGGCAACGGCGCGCTGCTCCGCAAGCGTGCCGAGGGGGAGCAGCACGTCCACCCCGGCCGCCCTGGCGAGTCGCGCGGCTGCGGCCGGCGGGTAGCGATCGGCGATGGCGCGCATCTGGAGGGAGTCGGCGAAGACGATGCCTTCAAAGCCGAGATCGTGGCGCAGCAGATCGGTCAGGATGGCGTGAGAGAGCGTGGCCGGGTGCCGGTCCAGGGCCGGAAAGAGCACGTGGGCGGTCATCAGCGCCGGCAGGCCGGCCTCGATCGCCGCGGCGAACGGGACGAGGTCCCGTGCCGCCAGCCGTTCACGGGCGTCGTGGACGACCGGCAGATCAAGGTGGGAGTCTACGTCGGTGGCGCCGTGGCCGGGGAAGTGCTTGGCCGTCGCGATGATGCCCGTGTCCTGGTAGCCGCGCAGCGCAGCCAGAGCGAGCTGAGTCACCACGGCCGGATCCTCGCCGAACGAGCGGGTGCCGATGACCGGATTCGCCGGGCGGGAGTTGACGTCCAGGACCGGTGCGAAGTTCGTGTTGATGGCGACGGCGCGGAGCTGCCGGCCGGTCAGCCGGGCACACTGATAGGCGGCGTCGGGGTCGCCGGTGGCCGCCAGCGCCATCTGGCTCGGCGCCGTGGCAAAGGGCAGCGGGAGCCGCCCGACGACGCCGCCTTCCTGGTCGACGGCGACGAGCAGCGGCGGCAGCCCGAGCCGACCTGCCTCCGCCTGAAGCGCGCCGACGAGGGTATGCACGCCGGCCGGTGTGCGGATGTTGTCGGCGAAGAGGACGACGCCTACCGGGCGAATCCGAGCGAGCGTCTCGAACAGCTCGGGCGTGGGCTCGGTTCCGGCAAAGCGGAGCATGAGGCTCTGCCCGACGAGATCGGCGAGGGTCTGGCTCACCTGCCACCTTTCCTGACGCCACGGCATCGCAGTTAACATAACAGCGTGCGGAGTGTTATACTCCATACCGGTGACGACGTGCAAACCCGACTGTGAACGGGTTGTGAACGAGTAATGGGCGCGGGATTGCAGAGGACGGATCCTGTCACCCTGAGCCGCAGCGAAGGGCCCCCTCCCCCCTCGCGGTCGGCCGGGAGATGCTTCGCTGCGGCTCAGCATGACAGCGTGGGGCTGCCCGACGTGTTTCTGCGATTTCGTCGCACACTCCCCATGAACGGTGATCTTGCGGGGCGGGCAGCCCTGGGCGCGCGCCGGAACGATCGCTCCTACGGGCGGGCGGCAGGGGTGGGACGGGCGGCGAGGAGGAGTGAGATGCAGGACGGGCTTGAGGGGCTGCTGACCGAGCGGGCGAATCCGCGCACGGCCGAGCTGGACCGCCTGGATACGCTGGGCATCCTGGAGCGGCTGAACGAAGAGGATCGGCTGGTTGCGCCGGCGGTCCGGCGGGCGCTGCCTGCGCTGGCGCGAGCGGTGGACCTTGCGGCCGAGCGGTGGCAGCGCGGCGGGTGCATCTTCCTCTTCGGCGCCGGCACGTCGGGTCGGCTGGCAATGCTCGATGCTGCCGAGCTCGGGCCAACGTTTGGCGTTCCCGCCGATCGATACCTGGCGAGAATGGCCGGGGGCGCCGGCGCGATCCAGCAGGCGATCGAGGGTGCCGAGGACGACGAGGTCGCCGGGCAGGCGGCGGCGGCCGACCTGACGCCGCTCGACGTCGCGGTCGGCATCAGCGCGAGCGGGCGAACGCCGTGGGTCATCGGCGCGCTGGCGGCGGCTCGACGCAGGGGAGCGGCGACGATCGGGCTCGCCGGCGTCCCCGCGCCTGCGCTGGCCGGCGCGGCCGATCTGGTCGTCGTGATCGAGACGGGCGCCGAGGCGATTGCCGGGTCGACCCGGCTGAAGGCCGGGACGGCGCAGAAGCTGGCGCTGAACAGCTTCAGCACGGCGCTGATGACCCGGTTGGGGAAAGTGCATGGCAACCTGATGGTGGACGTCCAGCCGACGAACGCCAAGCTCCGGAGGCGGGCCATCGGCCTGGTGATGGAGATCGCAGGGGTCGACCCGGCGACGGCGGCGGGCGCGCTGGCGGCGGCCGGCGACGTCAAGACGGCGGTGGTCGCGCTGCGCCTCGGGCTGCCGGCGATCGAGGCAAGGGAGCGCCTGAGGCTGGCCGGTGGCTCGCTGCGCCGGGCGCTCGGCGAGAGGTGTTGAACCGCCAAGACGCCAAGATCGCCAAGAAGGACGCCGGGAATACCTTCCGCTCGGCTGGTGAGCTCTCAAGGACCACCAGGCGCGAGCCGGGAACTGCCTTCCCTGCGGCTTTGCGCTTTGCGGCTTTGCGCTTTCGAGGGGTTTCCCCGGCCGTTGTTCGGCACCGGAACGATAGCTCATCGCTCTTGTCCCTCCAGGAGGCGCAGGGCCAGCCGGACTGCGCCGACGGCCGGCTCGACCTGGAGCTCGACGGTGTTGGCGGACGGGTGGCGCTGAGCGAGCGCGGCTCGCAGGCGCTCGCGGACGGGCGCGCAGCCGAGCAGGACGCCGCCGGCGAGCACGACGGTGGGTGGGGCGGCGCAGTTGAGCTGTTGGAGAACGGCGGCGGCGGCGAGGGCGAGCTCGTCGCCGGCGCGGTCGAGAATGGCGCAGGCTGTCGGGTCGCCCTGGGCGGCGACGGCCGCGACGAGCGGCGCCAGCGCGGCGATCTTCGGACGGAGGGCCGGTGTTCCGTAGACGGCGTCGAGCAGGTCCGGGGGTGCGGGCAGGTGCCAGGCGGCCGTGACGGCGGCCGTCAGGGCAGTCGCAGGCCCCCGGCCGTCGGCGGCGCGGCCGACGGCGGCCAGCGCCTCGCGGCCGATCCAGTAGCCGCTGCCCTCGTCGCCGAGCAGATAGCCCCAGCCGCCGGCGCGAGCGGTCCGCCCCGCGGCATCGCGGCCGAAGGCGATGGAGCCGGTGCCGGCGATGACGACGACGCCGGTGGTCGTCGGGCTGCCGGCGGCCAGGGCGACGTCGGCGTCGGTGGTGAGCAGCAGACGCCGCGCCGACACGAGCGGCTCGACGGCTGCGTGCAGGCGCTGCCGGTCCTCTGGCCGGGCTGCGCCGGCAAGGCCGAGGCAGGCGACGGCGAGCGATTGGCCGGAGATGCCGGCGGCGGCGAGGGCTTCCCGGGTCGCTGCGGCTATGGCGGCGACGGCGGCGGCGAGGCCGACGGCGCGGTAGTTTGCCGGCCCGGCCGTCCCCCGGCCGAGCAGGCGGCCGGCGGCATCGGCGACGAGGGCGGTGGTCTGTGACCCGCCGCCGTCAAGGCCAAGGACGAACGTGTGTGGTTTGATGGACCTCACCCCCCGGCCCCCTCTCCGCTGGCGGAGAGGGGGAGAGGTTGGTTCGTTGGTGGTGCTGCGGACTGCTTTAGTGTACCGGGTGGGGCGCGCCGGTATCCAGATGCGACGTGGCGATGAGCGGGCCTGGCGCTGCGATCTGCGCTGATAGGGAGGAGTGATGGGTGATGGGTGGTGAGTGATGAGTGATGGGCGAGGGGTGCTGGGCAGCAGGAACCGGCGGGGATTGGGTTCGTTCGGCAGTTTCGGTCGGCTCGGCGGCCGGGGAGGATTGGGCTGGCTCGGCGGTGTCGGGCGGGGTGGTGGTGGGATGCGGTTGGGTTGGTTCGGCGGTTTTCTCAGATGCGGGATCGGGAGCGCCAGCAAGAGCGGTTGGGCGAGATTGGGTTCGTTCGGCAGTTTTCTGTGATGCGGGGGCGGGGGCGCCGGCGAGATGGGCGATGAGCTGGGCAAGGTCGGCGGCGGGCTGCTGGGAGAACGGCTGTCAACGGATTCAGGGAACGGATTGAACGGATGGCCGTGTCGCTGGTAGCTTTCTCTGCGGCGGTGGACCCACAAGGAGACCGTGTTGATGGCAGGGATGCATCTGGTCGGGTGTGCCTGCAACAGGCTCATGCTGCGGAGGAATCGCTTGCCGGCGGCCATGGTGAACAGTCCGGCGTTCTACTTTGAAGTCGAGAATGTCCGACTCCGGGTCCGTCGGCCTACCTGCAGCCTGGACGCTGCTCACGCGGGGGAGCACGAGGATGGCGTCAGGTGAACCGCGTAGGCGCGGAGGACGCAGAGATGGCGGGGGGCAGCGACGGGAGAGGAGATCGTTCTTCTTCGGGTCATGGTGAGATTGCCGCCGGTATCGCGGGGGGCTAGCAGCCTGTCGGAGAGAACGTCCCTAGCCCTATTTCGGGCGGTTTTGGGCACGAAAGCGGGGCAATTGCTCGCTCCTTCCGCCGCAAAACGGCCATCCCGGGGCCTGTTGCTCGCCCGAACTGGTTCTCTCCGACAGGCTGCTAGGCGCGCCTGGAACTCGACGGATTGATCGGGCACAGGGAGGGAAACGGGGGCGACCACGGGGGGATCGCCCCTGCGGAGAGGCCGGGGGCGTCGTAGTGGCAACCCTCTGTGGTTGCCTTGCCCGGTCTATCCGACTGGATCGTCGGCCTCCATCATGGCGGCAGCCTGGTAAACCGACTGCTGGGCCGTATTTCAGGCGGGCTATCGTCCAAGGCTCGCCAGCAGCTCACGGACCTCTCGGGGGTCGCGGGATGCTGCAAAGGCCCATTGCCCCATCTGGCCCCAGTTGTTGACCGCCTCTACCCAGCGGCGGGCCGCCTCATGCTTGGCTCGATCCTGCTCCGTCTCCATGCCCTTCACCTCGAGGAGGACGTGGAGGCCGCCGGTCAGTCGGACGACGTAGTCGGGATTGAACCAGTGCTGTCCGCCAAAGAGGGTGTAGGGGATCGAGAGCTCCAGATGGTCGTTGCGGGCGTAGCTCTGCACGGCGCCAGAGGTCTCGAGATAGAAGGCGGCCGAGGCCTCCCACTGGGGTGAATCGAGCACGACGTGGCTGATGTGGCTTTTGAGCGTGTCGCGGCACTCGCGACTCGTTCGGAAGGACACTTCGCCGGTCGAGCCGCGGGGTCGGAACCGTTCCAGCAGGGGCAGGAGACGGGCCTGGTCGCCGCCCACGGGCCGGATGGCCGTGAGGAGTCGCTCGACGGCGAGCTGCGCATAGCGCTCCAGGCCGACTTCCCGATGGTCGACGCTGCCGCAGTCCACGCGCTGGGCGAGGTATTGTCGGACCAGCGCAAGCGCCTGCGGGAAGATGACATGCCGGGCGGCGAAGCGGAAGTCGTCCTGGCCGACGAGGGCAGTCACGATCCGCCGCGCAAGCTCGTACTCGATCTCTTGCAGGCGGGTCGCCGCGTAGAACTGGTCGCGCGACTGCACGACCGTCTCGCCAGGGCCACGCAGGGCCGGCGCGCCGAGCTCGTAGCCCACTTTGGCGCGGACGATCGTCTCCGTCGGCTCGACCGTGGGGTCGATCCGCACCCGCTCGATCCGTGACACGTCGGCGGTGATGCGGTCGCGCACCTGGTAGACGTAGCCCGCCACGCGTGGGAACGTGATGCCGAGGAGCGCCTCGCGCTCCGGCAGCGCCCGCACCAGGGTCGTGCGTGCCGGCGGTGGAGGGGGAGGCACCGAGCGTTTCTTGATGGGGATGACCTCGAACGGAATGCCGTAGACGTCGACGTACTCGACGTGGCGTGGGATGCCGTGCTCGTCGAGCTCGAAATCGTAGTTGACGCGGCGGAGACCGCGGCCGACGACCTGCTCGCAGAGGAGCTGTGACTGGAAGGCCCGCAGGCCCAGGATGTGGGTGACGTTCGCCGCATCCCAGCCTTCGGTGAGCATGCCGACCGAGACAACGCAGCGAACCTGCTCGCCGGGCTCGCCCGGTTTCCCAACGGTCGACACTTTCCGCCGCAACGCTTCGGCCCGCTCTTCAGCGGTGCCGCCCTCGCCGTTCGCCTGCTCGGCCCTGTCGAGCAGCTTTGTGTCGATGCGGAGCGTCACCTCGCGGCCATCGGCGTTCTGCAGGTGCTCGGGGAAGACGCGGCCATCCCTGGCGATGTGCTCGTAGAGGAGCTCGGAGATGTCGGTGTTGTCGCAGACGGCGATGAGACAGGGGGGCACCGGGAACCTGTCCCGCTCGAACGCCTGGAGCGTCTGGACCCACTCGCCGGCCAACTGCTGAAGGGCACCGTCGGCCTCGCGCAGGACCGCCTCGGGCATCGGCCGGCGGCGTCCCCCGCCGCGCTCGTGGGGCTGCAAGCGGTTGACGATGTGGTCCCAGAGACGGAAATACTCGGGGACGGGCCGCCCGGAGTCGCTGGCGACCGGCATGCGCGGCACCTTGACGATCCCGCTCTCGATCGCGTCGACGAGGCCGAAGTCCGAGACCAGCCACGGAAAGGGCGTACCTTCGGGGTAGCCGCTTCCCGAGATGTAGAACGGCGTCGCGGAGAGGTCGATACAGGCGAGGATGCCGCGCACCGCATTGATGCGGTCCAGCCCGTCGATCCAGACGGTTGCCTCCTCGTCTTGCTCTTCGACGGCGCGCCGGTCTTCGCCGCCGGCCTGGTCCTGGTCGTCCTCTCGGAGCCGGGGGCGATAGCAGTGGTGCGCCTCGTCGTTCAGGACGAGCACGTTGCGCGCGTTGCCGAGACCCTTCAGAACCCGGTCGCAGAAGGCGGCGTCGCTCTCCTCGCCGCGCTGCTGGATGCCGCGCCGGCGGCCGTCGTCCTGCGGGAGGAACGCGTGCCAATTGGCGATGAGGAGCCGACCGCGTCCGAGCGCGGGCAGCAGGGAGTGGGGCACGAGGTCGAACGCCTCGTAGTAGTTGCCGCGGGCGCCGGGCACCAGCGGCCGGATCGGCTCCGTTGCCGCGGGGGCGCCTGCCATCTGTCGAACGCCGCCCAGGCGCTCACGGACCGTCAGGTTCGGGCAGACGACGAGGACCGTATCGGCGAAGCGCTCGCGCCGGGGCGCGTGGAGCTTGTTCAGAATCGACCAGGCCGCCAGCATCGCCATGACGACGGTCTTGCCGCTGCCCGTCGCCATCTTACAGCCGAGCCGGCGCAAGGTGTTGTCCGGCGGAATCTCGTGACTCCGGAGGAACCGGCGGCCGGCCTCGGTCTCCAGCAGCCAGATGACGGTTTCGGCGGCCTCGATCTGGCAGAAGAAGAGCCTTCGCTCCCGATCGGGCTGGGCCCAGTAGCGCAGGAGCTGCTGCGTGATCGGGGAGACGTCGGCGTGGCTCGTGTAGTCGCTTCGCCGCCATCTTCGGACCGCGTCGCGCAGGGCGTTCACCGTCGGCAGCTCGTTGTACTGCTCGTCCTGGAGGAACGTGAGCTGTGGGCCGCTCCGGCGGTCGCGGAAGTAGTAGCCGGCCGGACGGCGTCCCTCCTCGGTTCTCGGCACGCCGGCCTCATAGAGCCAGTAGCGTGACGGCTCCTGGAACGGGTTGTTGAGGATGGGCTGATCCACCGCCAGGTGGCGGGCGGCGTCGGGCGCCGCTGGGGCCGGCATCGGCGCTACCTCCCTTTCTGGTCGTAGGTGACCGGTCCGGTCGGGAGCACGCGCATCACTTCGTCGCCGCGCTGGTCGACGACCTTGACGGCGACCCGATGGTGGCGGCCGGCCGGGAACGGCAGAGAGACGTTGCCCGAGAGCGCTTCCAGCTTTTCTTCGTCGATGCGGCCCCGAAGGGCGCGGGCCAGCTTCTCCCAGGCGGAGCGATTGGGGAAGAACGCCTGGCAGATGCAGAACGTCCGCCCATCGTAGTCGGTATCGAGGAACCAGGCGGCGACCTGCGCGGCTCGGGCCGAGCGCACCTGGCCGGAGAGGGGGTCGTAGACGTCGACGCCGTGCAGGGTGACCTGGAGCGTTCCGTCGGGGTTTCGGTGGAGGGTAGCGTCGGGCTCGCCGAAGACGGCAAAGAGCTGGCTGCCGGCCGTCGTCTTCAGCAGACTCTCGCCGCGGCCGTCGACGAGCAAGACGTCGGGCCGGATGTGGGCGACGAACGCCTTCAGGTGCGGGTCCCGGCTGTCGGCGACGAACGCCTGGGCCTCGGCCTGGAACGAGAAGCCGCAGAAGACGACGGCGTCGAACCCGCCGCGCCGGGCCTCGTAGAGGGCGTCCTCGACCTGGCGCAGCGAGACGGCGCCGTGCTGCGGCCCGAAGGAGACGGCGACTCGGTCGACGCCGGCGACGTCGGCGGCGAGCCCCTCGGCGTGGAGAACGCCGCCGGTCCGCGCCGTCAGCGTCTTGAAGCGGAGGGTCCGGTTGTCAGGGAACGTCACCCCGTCGCGGGCGAGGTCGGCGATGAGCCGCGGGATGTGGGCCGCGCCGTCGACCACGGCCGCGGCCGCCTCGCGAACAGGCTCGACCTCGCCGTCCGCGGTCTCACCCGGCGCCGGCTCCGGCGCACCGCCGATCGGGCTCGCCTCCTGCAGCGTTAGCGCCGCCGGCGGGATCGCCTCGACGGTGAAGGGTCCGCTGACGCGCACGACGCCAGATTCGACCAGCGGCTGGTCGTACAGCGTCTCCGGCTCGGCATCCTCCGCGACGACGCGGTCGATCTCCTCCCGTCGCTTCCGCTTCAGTTCACCCGCCTCAGCCTCGTCTCCCGCCTGGATCGCAGCTTCGATCCTCGGTGCGTACCGCTCGACGATCGGGTCGATGCGCGTGTTCTGGGCGTAGTCCTTGAGTTGGATGTGCGGGACCTGCTTGTATACGAAGGCGCCAGAAACGCCCTGGTCGGGATGAGCCAGGCGGTAATACGGGAACGTCGCCGTCAGGATGCACTGCCTTGCCAGAGCCAGCGCGACGCGAGAGGTGTCGCAGGTGATCCAGCGCCGGCCCCACTGCTCAGCAACGTAAGCCGTCGTGCCGCTGCCACAGGTCGGGTCGAGGACGAGGTCGCCGGGGTCGGTGGTCATGAGGACACAGCGCTCGACGACCTTGCGATTCGTCTGCACCGCGTAGACCATTTCCTGCTCGCCATGCAAGTCGTCCCACATGTTGGAGCGGGCGACGTAGGGCCAGTCGTTCCACATAACAACGCCGCCAAGCGATTCGCCGCCGCCATCAAACAGACGGTCGGCGATCGCCAACCGGGGTAGGTCAGTTTCTGGGTCGTATCGCCACTGGCTGTTCCTGCCGCAGGAGAAAGCCTTGCCGTTCCAGAGGAAATCCTTGCTGCGGGTCGCGCTGGGGTGCTGACTTACGATGGGGTAGTTTACCCTGGCCCACCGACTACCACTACTGAGAAGCTGGCGCAAAGTCGCTGAATCACAGTCCTTTACGCGCACGTGCCTGCCGTCGGGCGAAATCAGCGTGTTGAACGTAACCGTTCACGGGGTATTGCCTGGACGTCTGCTG
>JACQGW010000435.1 GCA_016199325.1 Chloroflexota bacterium | reverse complement strand
TCTTGGCGATCTTGGCGTCTTGGCGGTTCGTTGTCTGTCGGAACCGCGCTAAGGGACCGGGAATTGGGAATGGCGAGGGGGAATCGGTCCCGGGGGTGGCCTCCCGAGGCCAGGCATCTGGCCCCGGGAGGCCAGGCATCTGGCCTGCCCGGTGGGCGGCGATGGCCCGTCGTCGCGCCGGGAAGCGCCCGCCGGGGTCACTGACGACCGGGGGTTTCGGAGCTACCCTATGAGTAGGACAGGTTGTCGCTCGCGAAGAAAGGAGGTAGGTGGTGGAAGCGACGAGGATGCTCCTGATTGAAGAAAGAAGGAGGTACAAGCCATGTCGAATGGCAAACAGCGGCTAGACATTAGCGACATCAGGCAGCCCAGGTGGGCACAGTATCTGTTCGACAACCCGGCATCGGCCTGGATCTGGCTGCTCCTGCGGGTGTGGCTGGGCTGGTCCTGGCTCGAGGCCGGCTGGCACAAGGTCACCGACCCGGCCTGGATGAGCACCGGGGAGGCGATCAAGAACTTCTGGGTGCGCGCAGCCGCCGTACCGGCGGCGCCGGCCCGCCCCCCGATCACCTACGACTGGTATCGAGGATTTCTCCAGTTCCTGCTCGATAGCGGCGCGCATCCCTGGTTTGGCCCGCTCATCGCCCTCGGCGAGTTCCTGGTCGGCCTCGGGCTCATCCTGGGCGTGCTCGTCGGGTTCGCGTCGTTCTTCGGCGCCTTCATGAACATGAACTTCATGCTGGCCGGCACCGCCTCGACGAACCCGGTGCTGTTCCTCGTCGCCATGTTGTTGGTGCTGGCCTGGAAGGTGGCAGGCTACTACGGCCTGGACCGCTGGATCCTGCCGGCGCTGGGGACGCCCTGGATGGCCGGCTGGCTGGTCGGCGGCGCGCGACAACGGGCGCCGGCGGCCTCCAGCTCCGCCTGACGCACCTACCTCCTTCCTTCCTTTCGGAGCCCGGCCGGGGCCGGGCTCCGAGTTTTCTGCTCTTCCTCTTGCTCCTTACTTTTCGCCAGCATAGCAGGCGGCCGTTCAAGTTCACCGAGATGACCGGATGACCGCTTCTGGCGCATGAACGTGGGCCAGACTTGATACCTTGCGTTTACCCTTGTTCCTCCGCTTTTTCACCCTGGCGCAGTACCCTCAGGTGTGTGGGGGAGCGCGCACAGAGCGCCTGGTAGACGTTGCCCTGTCCTGCTGGCGCGGTGCCGGCGAGTGGAACACCACAGTGACATGGATGGGTAGCGCCCACCGAAAGCTGACGGAATGACGCATGACGCACGACGAGTGAAATCAGCAGGCCGCATCCATCAGAATCCGCGTGGCATGCCATTCGTCCTGGTAACGGGGCGGAGCAGGGCGAACCGAGAGAGGAGGATACGATGGCGACGACTGCAACGGGAGGCATCTCCGCATCATCCAACCGCTGGTACTGGACCATTGCCGCGGCGCTGCTCGTCGGGGGGGGCGCAGTGGCGATCTTGCTGCTGACGCGCTCCGCGATGGCCCCGCGGGCGCTCTTCGACGCCAGCCAGATCACCACGGCTGCCGGCCTGGCGGCTGAACACGGGCAGAGCATGAAGAACCTGGGGTATCGGATGGTCGTTCACGGCCGGGAGCTCAAGAACGACTTCTGGATCAGCCAGGGCGAGCACTGGGTCGCCGACGGCGACGCGTTGATCCAGCGGAGCAAGGCCGTCCAGAACCTTCCCAGCCACATCTATCGCAACAGCGCCGGCCAGATCGCGGCCGACGCGCGCGCCGTCGAGGCGGACGTCCTCGTCCTGAAAGGCCACGGACAGGCCATCAAGGAGCACGCACTGGTCATGAAGGAGCTCACCGTCCTGCTCCAGCAGCGCGCGCAGGCGGCCGGCGACGAGCGGCTCCTCCAGGATGCCCAGGAGTCACTCCGCCAGAGCGAGGCGATGGAGCGCGCCGGCCAGCAAATGCTCGCGGCCGGCGACGCGCTGGGCGCCTGGGTCGGCCGGGGCGTGGATAGCCTGGGCAGCGGCCGGTAGGGCGGGACGGAGTTCGGGGTTTGGGGTTTCTGGTTTGGGGTTTCTGGTTCGAGGGGCATCGGCGCACCCCCAAACCAGAAACCAGAAACCCCAAACCGGTCCTATCGCTACCAGCTCGGCTCCACGCAGAGCGCGCCAAACCGTCGCGTGCCCGCCAGGGCACCACGGATGAAGGCCCAGTTGGTGAGGTAGCGGATCTTGCACCAGGTCAGCAGCTTGCTCGCCGGCCGCAGCTTGAGGCAGGGCCAGAAGTACGCCAGCGCCGAGCCGGCAGACAGGGCAAGGCCGGCGCCCAGCCAGGGCAGCGCCGCGGTCGTGAGCGCTGCGGCGGCTCCGGCGACCAGCGCGCCGCCCAGGAACAGATGCATCAGGTGGAAGGCCCCGACGTGGACGATACCCTTCTGCGGTGAAGGAATGTTGATGAACACCGGTTCGGGAAGCTGGAGCACGACTTCCAGCCGGTCGGCGGCGTGCTTGCTGACGAGGAGCGGATGGCCGAAACCATAGCCGCGCCACTGTCGGAGATAGCTCTCCAGCGACACCCGGTGCATGTGCCGGACCACGGCCTCGCGGGCGAAGTAGAGGCGGTAGCCGCGCTTGAGGATGCGCAGGCAGAAGTCCACGTCCTCGCCCGTCGGCTCGGACCAGAACTCGCCGCCGATCGCCGCGATGGCCGCGCGGCGGAAGGCGGCGTTGGCAGTGGCGAAGAAGGGGGAGTGGTCGCCGCCGTTCACTTCGTGGGGCGCCCCCTCGGCCAGCGTCGGGAAGTAGCCGCTCTCCGTCACGCCGCAGCGGCCGCTCACGCTCAGAAAGCGCACCTGCTCGCAGTACGCCTCGGTGGCGTTCTCCGGGTCGGTGCGCAGGGTGAGCACCTCGCCCCCCACGCCGCCGATCCGCTCATCCTGGAAGAAGGGGCGCAGGATCTCCCGGACCCAGTCGGGGTTCGGGGCGCAGTCCCCGTCGGTGAACAGGATGAACTCGCCCTGTGCCACTTTGAGCGCGGCGTTGCGAGCGTGCCCCGGCGAGGTGCAGTTTGGCACCTCGACCAGCCGGAGGTGGCGGAGGCTCGCCTGCCGGCGCCGCACGATCTCGACCGTCCGGTCGGTGCTGCCCCCGTCGGCAAGGACGATCTCCATCCGCTCGCGCGGGTAGTCGAGAGCCTCCAGGTAGTCGAGGGTCTTGTCGAGGGTCCGCTCGGCGTTGCGCACGGGGACCACGACGGAGATGAACGGGTCACGATGATCGGCACTCGGCATGTGGAACGCCTCCGGTGAGATGTCGGCGTCAGGATAGGGTAGGAAGAGACGGGAGGAAGGGGGGATCGCTCGATCCTTTCCTCGCCTCCGTTCCCATGTTCCTTGCCGCCGGTCTGGCGAATGGCCGGCAGCAGAAGGCTGCCGACTCATCCGGCGAACGCAAGATGTTACCATCCGACGCTCATTATTGTCAACTTGGAGGACATACGGGGGTGGGCGTCAGAGTTTTGCAGCAGGCAGTCGGCCGAGGGGGGATTCTGGTAGGATAGGGCAGGGACGCGAACGGCGTCGGAGGAGGGAGAATGGGACGGTGGTCGGCGGAACTGGAAACGCGCT
>JACQGW010000436.1 GCA_016199325.1 Chloroflexota bacterium | reverse complement strand
CCGGCTGCGCGAGAAGACCTCCTTCACCGTGCTGCACACCTTCTATCGGGACGGCGACGCCTTCGACCTGATCAAAGCACACCTGAACTTGCACCTTCTGTGGTCGGCCAAAGTAAGGCTCAATCCGTTCCCAGAATCCGCTGACAGCTATCCGTTCCCAACTTGCGGCCGCACGACGCTCGCCGGAGCACGGCGATGACCGGCGCGCACGACCGCCGAATGCTTGCCCGCCGGCTCCTGGCGGCGGCCACCCCGCCGGGCGGGACGCTGGCGGCGCTGGTTGCCGGCATCCGAGAGGCCAGCCACCGCCTGGATCGGGCGATGTCGCCGCTGGGGCCGCTGACGTTTCGCCTGATCATGGATCGCGCCATCCGCAGAGCGGGCGCGCAGTACGACTCCGTGCGCGAGCTCGACCTCGGCGAGCGCGGTATCGACGCCGCCGGCCTGCTCGGACGGTGGGCCGATCGCGACGAGCCGGCGGTGCGCCAGGCATTCGAGGAGCTGCTGGACGCGTTCCTGGAGCTGCTCATGGCGCTGCTCGGCAGAGACCTGACGCTGGTGCTCGTCGAGGAAGCGATCGGCCAGGAGGACACCAATGACTGAATCGCAGCGGGTCGAGATCCGCCGCCTCTCGACGGGCGTCTCGAACCTGGATCTGGTGCTGGGCGGCGGCCTGCCCGAGTACTCGATGCACGTCATCGCCGGCGGGCCCGGCACGGGCAAGACGACGCTCGCCCAACAGATCATCTTCGCCAACGCCACCCCCGACAACCCGGCCATCTTCTTCAGCGTCCTCGGCGAGCCCACGCTGAAGCTCCTCCGCTTCCAGCAGCAGTTCACCTTCTTCGACATCCGCAAAGTGGGCCGGTGCGTCCACTTCGTCGACCTCAGCGACACCGTCCGGCGGCTGGGCCTCCGGCGCACGCTCGACGCGATCAACGGCCAGGTCGCCCGGCTGAAGCCCTCGATGGTCGCCGTCGACTCCTTCCGGACGCTCCTGGTGCCGGCCGCCGACGACACCCCGCGGGACGTCCAGAGCTTTTTCCACGACCTGTCGCTGGAGTTGGCGAGCGGGCAGATCACGAGCCTGCTGGTGGGCGAGTACGCCCGGGAGGAGCTGACGGGCAACCCCGCCTTCACCGTGGCCGACGGGATCATCTGGCTGACGCAGGAGGTCCGCCGCAACTCGGTCGTCCGCAAGCTTCAGGTGCTCAAGATGCGCGGCCAGGCCGCGATCCCGGGGCTGCACGCCTTCCGCATCGGCGCCGGCGGACTCCGCGTCTTCCCGCGCCTGTTGGAGGTCCAGACCGAGCTGCAGGGCGGCGTCATTCGGCGGCGCCTCCGCACCGGCGTCGCCGGCCTGGACGAGATGATGCGGGGAGGCATCCCGGAGAGTGAGAACCTGCTGATCGCCGGCCCCTCCGGCACCGGCAAGACGACCATCGCGCTCCAGTTCCTGGTGGAGGGCGTCCGCAACGGCGAGCCGGGGGTGATGCTGACCTTCGAGGAAACGCCCGTGGAGCACATCCGCAAGGCGCTGAGCTTCGGCTGGGACCTGCGCCAGATGGTGCGGGACGGCCTGCTGGAGCTGGTCTACCTGCGGCCGGTCGACCTCACGGTGGAGGAGGTGCTGGAGCGGATCGAGGAGGTGGTCGGCCGGGTCGGCGCCCGGCGGGTGGTCATCAACTCCATCTCGGGCTTCGAGCTGGCGGTAGCGCCGACCGAGCGGGAGGATTTCCGGGAGGGACTCTACCGGTTGATACGCAGTCTCATCGGCCGGCAGATCACCGTGCTGATGACCACCGAGGTGCCGGAGTCGTTCGGCGAGCTCCAGTTCAGCTTCTACAACATCTCGTTCCTGACCGACAACATCGTCCTCCTGCGCTTCGTCGAGATCGAATCCCGGCTGGCGCTGGCGATGACCGTCGTCAAGATGCGGACGAGCGCGCACTCGCGCGCGCTGCGGGAGTACGCCATCACCGATCAGGGGATCGCCGTGGGGGCCTCTTTTGAGGACTACATCGCCGTCCTCTCGGGGACCCCCACCCCGAGCTCGGCCCTCGCGCTCCTGGGCCTTCGTCTGAGCGATGAGGAGCAGCGGGTGCTCCACACGCTGATGGAGCGGGGCGAGCTAACGGCCGAGGAGGTGGCCGACCGGGCGGGGCTGGAACCGGGGCTGGTGCGGCGGATCCTCCAGAGCCTCTCACGGCGCCGGTACGTCGCCGAGATCGTCGAGCCCGGCCGCGTGACGTACCGCGCCGTCCTGCCCGAGCTGCGGGCCGGTCGGCTCCGGCACAGCCGGCAGGCAACGTAGAACACCGGCCCAGGAATGCCTGCCGCCGTCAACGGCGGGCCTCGGCGTTGACACTGGCCCGCCGTTATGAAGGTTTCCGAAATGATCTGGTAGACGGTGCAACCAACCGTAGGGGCGTGATTCATCACGCCCTGGGCGCAATGAATTGCGCCCCTACGGAGGTATCGGGCATCACAGATACCGGATCAATTTGTAAACCTTCATCACGGCGGCAACAGGGCAAACCGATTCCTGGGCCGGTGTTCTAGACAACGATGGTACGGAGCCCTGTTGGCGTGGCCACGATTGCCAGCCGATTCCGGAGCTCCACGATGTTGCCCCGGCACAGCTTATAGTGCTCCGACTGTGCTCCGACTGAAGGAAGCGAAGCTTGGTCTTCGCTGCTTGCGATGGCCCCGCTTCTTGGGCGATTTCTTACCGCCCATGGTACTACCGAAGGATGGTGGATGCGAAGCGCAACGCCTCCCGGACGTCTTCCTCTGAGATGTCGCCCTCGAAATAGAAGAACGGCATCAGGGAATCGTGCAGGAGCTGCACTTCCGTCCGCAGGGCCGAATTGTATGACGACACCCTCGCACTGTCAAGGTTCAGCCTGCCTGACTGGTCGGTTGACATGCCCCTCCAGGCTGCCCTGTCGGCGGCGTGCTTGCGGTTGACCAGCGATCGTTACACGTCTTCACCGCGACAGCCGGATCAGGACCTCCAGCAGCACGGCGCTGATCACCGCGTAGAAGAGCGTGTTCACCCGGCTGCGGACTTCGAGCAGCGCCTTCTCGACGTCCCGGATGCGCTCGTCGAGGAGCGCCTCGTAGGCCGAGCCGGGGCGCAGGTCGGGCGCCGGCGGCCGGGCTCGGTGCAGGCGCTGGAGGGCGGCGCGGAGGCGGTCGTCCCGGCGACCGCTGCCGCCGGGCTCAGCCGGTCGATCCATTGCTCTCGCCTCCTTCCGGCAGCACGATGTCGCCAATGCCCCGCAGCACGCCGACCAGGCTCTCGTAGAGGCCCTCCTCCTGCGCCTTCGAGAAGCGGTAGCGCGTGGCGACGGTGCGGGCCAGCAGCGTTACGGCCTTGATCACCAGCTCGGGCTTGTCGACGTGGGTCAGGATCAGGACCCGCAGCAGCGCGATCTCCCCGTCTAATCCTTCGACGGCGAGCGCCTTCTGGTAGTAGCCCTTGTGCTCGGCGGGCAGGGCGTCGAGGTAGAGATCGGCCGGACCGAGGCCGGAATGGCTATGGCCAGCACAAAACTCCTCGCCCGGGCGACAAACTCGACCACACCGTCGGCCCGTACGTGCCGAGCGAGCTGCACATCGTCGTCGTTCATCCTGTTCATCCAAGGCATCCTCCTTCGCTGTTCCGATCTTCGATAGAGCCCCTCTATTAATGATCATTCATCTAGAACGGTCGTTCGGGAACATTGCTCGGAGGAACTCGTAGGAACTCGT
>JACQGW010000429.1 GCA_016199325.1 Chloroflexota bacterium | reverse complement strand
CTACTACGGCGACGAGATCGGCATGGGCGACAACTACTATTTGGGCGACCGCATCGGCGTCCGCACGCCCATGCAGTGGAGCGGCGACCGCAACGCTGGCTTCTCCCGCGCCAACCCCTCGCGGCTCTACAGCCCGGTCATCATGGACCCGGTCTACAACTACGAGGGCCTGAACGTCGAAGCGCAGGCCAGCACCCCTACGTCCCTCCTGCACTGGAACAAGCGCCTGATCGCGGTGCGCAAGCGGTATCCGGTCTTCGGCCGGGGGTCGCTGGAGTTCCTGCTGCCGAGCAATGAGAAGGTGCTCGCCTACGTCCGCAGCTATCAGGACCAGACGGTGCTGGTCGTCCTGAACCTCTCCCGATACGTCCAGTGCGCCGAGCTCGACCTCCGCCGCTACCACGGCCGCGTCCCGGTCGAGCTGATCGGCCAGACCCGGTTCCCACCCATCGGCGATCTCCCCTACTTCTTCACCCTGGGCCCGCACGGGTTCTACTGGTTCCGGCTGGATCCGGCCGCGGGCTCGTAGGAACACGGGGGGAACGGGGGAACTCGCGCACCGCCCGTCATGCTGAGCCGCAGCGAAGCATCTCCCGGGGCCGAGCGGACGACGACCCGCTCGGCATGCTGAGCCGCAGCGAAGCATCTCCCGGGGCCGAGCGGACGACGACCGAGAGATGCTTCGCTGCGGCTCAGCATGACGGGGGGGGCGCCCCGTCATGCTGAGCCGCAGCATGACGGCCCCCCCGAGTTCCTACCTTGGCAATGTCACATTTCCTGCGCGCCAGGAGTCATTTTGGCGCCAGGCAAGGATTACGAGCGATCGGCGGCAGGCAGTACATGCGCCGTTTTGGTAGATGCCACCTGGAATGGGACATTGCCAAGCTACGAGTTCCTCCGAGTTCCTCCCCCGAGTTCCTACGAGCTCCCCCGTTCCTCCCCCACCTCGATGACGATATTCCCCACCGCGTCCAGCCAGCCCGCGCAGCCTGGGGGCACCACCGTCGTCGCGTCGTACTCCTCGACGATGAATGGACCTTCCCGGCGTCCGTTCGCCAGATCGCTCCGCCGAAGCACCGGCGTCGGCAGCAGCCCCGCCTCGCCGAAGTACGCCTTGCGCGGTGGCGGCACCGCCAACTCCGAATGCCCGTCGGCCCACCAGCTCGCCGACAGCGGCTGCTCCTCGTCCCGCAGCCCCAGCGCAAGCAGCCGCAGGTTCACGAACTGCACCGGATTCCCCTCCGACCGGTGCCCGTACGTCCGCTCGTGCTCCTCGTTGAACGCCGCCTCCAGGTGCGCGAGCGTTTCCGCCGTCAGCTCGCCGTCCGGCATCGGCACGTTTAGCTCGAACCCCTGGCCCACATACCGGATGTCCGCCGACCGGATCAGCCGCACCCGGTCCGCCGGATACCCCTCCGTCGCCAGCTCCGCCAGGGCCGCCGCCTCTATCTGCCCAACCCAGGCGTTCAGCTCGGCCAGGTCCAGCGTCTGGAACCGCCGGTAGTACGTCTGGACCGCGTGGTGCTCGTGGTCGGCGAACAGCAGCCCGAACGCCGAGAACAGCCCCGGGGTCGGCGGCACGATGATCCGCGGCATCTCCAGCAGCCGAGCCATCCCCACCGCGTGGACCGGCCCGCTGCCGCCGAAGGCGACCAGGGCGAACTCCCGCGGATCGCGGCCCCGCTGTGTGGAGACCGCCTTGATAGCCCCGATCATGTTGGCGTTGGCGACGACGTGGGCCGCCCAGGCCGCCTCTAGCAGCCCGACCCCAAGCGGCGTTGCCACCTGCTCGGCTATCGCCTCCCGCGACCGCTCGGCGTCGATTGGGACCGCGCCACCCGCCAGGTAAGCGGGATTCAGGTAGCCCAGCACGACGTTCGCATCGGTCACGGTGGCTTCGGTGCCGCCCAGGCCGTAGCAGACCGGCCCCGGCACGGCCCCGGCGCTCCGCGGGCCGACCTGGAGCGAGCCGCCCCGGTCAATCGCGATGATGGAGCCGCCGCCCGCCCCCACCTCCGAGATGTCGATGACCGGCACCTTCATGGCGTAGCCGCCGCCGGCCAGGTTCAGCCCCTGCGACGACAGCTTGCTGCCCACCTCGTACTCTGAGGTGATATGGATCCGCCCCTCCTCGATGATCGACGCCTTGGCCGTCGTCCCGCCCATGTCGAAGGCGATGGCGTTGTCCATCCCCACCTGTTTGGCAAGGATGCGCGCGCCGATGACGCCGGCCGCCGGCCCCGACTCGACGATGTGGACCGGCTTCTCCATCGCCGTCCGCACCGAGAGAATCCCGCCGTTGGACTGCATGATGAGCACCGGCGCCTCGACGCCGATCTCGGCCAGGTGCCGCACGAGCGACTGGAGGTAGCGCTCGACGACGGGGCGGACGTAGGCGTTGATGACGGTCGTGCTGGTCCGCTCGTACTCTCGGACCTCCGGCAGGACGTCGCAGGAGAGGGAGTACGAGAGCTGGGGAGCGACCTCGGCGATGAGCTCGCCGACCCGGCGCTCGTGTACCGGGCTGGCGTAGGAGTTCAGGAAGCAGACGGCGATGGATTCGACCCCCTCGCGGACGAGGCGGGCGATCTCGGCGCGGGTGCGCTCTTCGTCGAGGGGGGTGATGATCTCGCCCTGGGCGCTGATCCGCTCGGGGACCTCGCGGCGCAGGTAGCGCTCGACGAGGGGCACCGGCTTCTCGTAGAGGAGGTTGTACATCTCGGGCATGCGCAGGCGCCGGATTTCGAGGACGTCGCGGAAGCCGTCGGTCGTGATGAGGCCGGTCAGGGCGCCTCTGTGCTCCAGGATGGCGTTGGTGGCGACGGTGGTGCCGTGGATGATCTCCTGGATGGCGGGCGCGGTCAGGACGGTATCGGCGATCAGTTCCGACATGCCGCGGGCGATGCCGCGGGCGTAGTCGTCGGTCGTGGACGAGACCTTCCGCGTCAGCACGCTACCGTCGTCGCCGAGGACGACGATGTCGGTGAAGGTGCCCCCGATGTCGACGCCGACCCGGAAGCGAGAAGAACGGGACTGAGACAAGGTTCGATGCTCCTTTCCGTTGGGACCGATCTAGCGAAGGATGTCGGCCATCACGCGCAGGTGGTTTTCGTGGGAGATCTTCCGCAGGTCGCGCTCGGAGAAGCCGCGGCGCACGAGCTCGGCCGTCAGCCCCGGCAGGTCGTCGGGGTCCAGCATGCCCGTGAACGGATACCGCTTGGCGTGCTGCTCCGGGCTCCAGTCGGCGACCCCCTGCGAGGCACCGATCGCATAGAGATGGTCGGCAAAGTCGGCGCCGATCCCGACGTGGTCGATGCCGGCGATGCGGACGATGTGCTCGACGTGGTCGACCCACTGGCCGATGGTCGGCACGCCGTCGGCGACGAACCGCGAGACGGCGACGACGCCGACGACGCCGCCCTTCGCCGCGATGGCCTTGATCATGTCGTCGGTCAGATTGCGCTTGTGGTTCTGGACGGCCCGGGCGTTCGAGTGGCTGGCGATAACGGTCTTCGACGACGTCTCGATGATGTCCCAGGTCGTCTGGTCGGACGCGTGCGAGACGTCGACGATGATCCCGAGCCGGTTCATCTCCTTGACCGCGGCGCGCCCGAGCCTGGTCAGGCCGCCCCGGGACTCGTTCTCCCAGGTGCCGTCGCCGAAGAAGGTCCGGCGCATCCAGGTGAACGAGAGCATCCGCAGGCCGACCTGGTAGAAGAGCCGGAGCGCCGACAGGTCCTGCCCGAGCATCTCGGCGCCCTCGAACGAGAGCAGCGCAGCGATCTTCCCAGCCGCGTTGATCCGCTGGATGTCGGCGAAGGACCGCGCCAACTCGATCTCGCCGCCGTTCTCCTCGATCTCCTGGTAGAGCGCATCGATGCACTGAATCGTGAACCGCAGGGCGAAGTCGGGCAGGTAGGCGGAAGGCACGCAGACCGGGCAGACGACGACCTTCACGCCGCCGGCCCGCAGGCGAGGAATCCAGTACGTTCGTAGGGAGTCATAGACGCCGTCGTGCCGCCGCTTGAGAACCGCCAGCGCCAGGTCGTTGTGCGAATCGACGATGCCGATCGTCCGAGTCAGCTCGGCGTCGGCCTCGGTGTAGAACTTCGTTTCCGCTACAGTCACGTCTCTCCTCCTGTTTTTCCTCTGACTGATCGGGGAGCTCGTAGGAACTCGTAGGAACTCGCGGGAGCGCTGTCATGCTGAGCCGCAGCGAAGCATCTCCCCCCGCGTTGCCCGGTCCCCTTCCGTCATGCTGAGCCGCAGCGAAGCATCTCCCCGGCGGTTCTTTGTTCGGCCCGAGGAGATGCTTCGCTGCGGCTCAGCATGACAGAAGGGGGTCGCGGCCCTCCCGCACGCAGCCACCCGTTGGCTACGGCTCGGCAAAGCAACATTCCCCCGAGCTCCCGCGTGCTCCTGAAGGTCCCCCAAGCTCCCACGAGTTCCTATGAGTTCCTACCGGCAGCCGTCAGTACTCCGTCACCTCGACCTCCATCGCCTCCTTTAGCGCATCGCCAGCCAGCGTCAGGATCAGCACGCTGAGCGAGATCGCCAGGCCGATGAGCGTCGGATAGGTCCAGTTGCTCAGGATATACGTGCGGGCGATGGCCATCATCGTCCCCCAGTCCGGCGTAGGGGGCACGGAGCCCAGGCCGATGAAGCTCAGGCTGGCCGTCACCAGCACGACGTAGCCCACGTCCAGCGTCACCCGGGCGACGACGGGGTCGACGCAGTTCGGCAGGATGTGGTATCGATTGAGGTGGAGCAGTCCGGCGCCCAGCGACCGCGCCGCCTCGACGTAGAGCAGGTTCTTCGTCGCCAGCACCTGCCCGCGGATCTGCCGGGCATAGCCGGGCCACCAGACCATCGCGACGGCGATGATGGCGTTCTCCAGGCTCGGGCCGAGCGCGGCGGCGATGGCCATGGCCAGCACCAGCAGCGGCACCGCGAGGAAGATGTCTGTCACCCGCATGACCACTTCGTCGATCAGCCCGCCGAAGTAGCCCGAGAGAATACCAACCACCGCCCCGATGACGACGGCGATGGCGATGGACACGCCCGAGACCGTCAGCGAGATGCCGGCGCCGTGCAACACCCGGCTGAAGATGTCTCGACCGAGCTCGTCGGTGCCAAACCAGTGATCGGCCGACGGCGGCTTCAGCCGGTTGGCGGGCGCGACGTCCAGCGGGTCGTACGGCGCCAGCCAGCGGGCCGTGAAGGCCGCCACAATGATGAGCAGGGCGAGCGAGCAAAACGTGACGCGATAGCGGCTGCGGAGCAGCTTCTGCAAGACCGTCGGCCGCGCCGGGACCGCCGGCACCATGCCGCGAACCCTGCCGGCATCCAAGCCGGCAGACGGCTCGACACCCGCCGACGACAAAGGCTCTCTGACGCCCTGTGGCTCGACCCGCATGCCTGCGTCACTCATTACTCGTCACTCGTCATGCGTCATTACGTCACTCGTCATGCGTCATTACGTCATACGTCATGCGACACCCGTCATGCGTCATGCGACACCCTGCCGCGCATGACGTAATGACGTATGACGTATGACGCATGATTACACCGTGATCCGAGGGTCGAGGAACCGGTAGGTCAGGTCGACGACGAAGTTGATGCAGACGAACAGCAGCGCAACCACCAGCGTCACCCCCATGACGGCAGGGAAATCGGCATAGGCGATGGCGTTCACCGCATACTGGCCGACGCCCGGCCAGCCGAAGATGACCTCGATCACGACCGCGCCGTTCAGGAGCCAGCCGGTCTGGAGCCCGATGATGGTCACGATCGGGATCAGGCTGTTGCGAATGACGTGCCGGGTCAGGACCGTGCTGTGGGCCAGCCCCTTTGCCCGGGCCGTCCGAACGTATTCCTTCGTCAGCGTGTCCCGGATGCTGGCGCGCGTGATGCGGGTGATGGGCCCCAGGCGGCCGATGACCAGCGTGGTCGCCGGCAGGATCAGGTGGCGGAGAGTGCTCTCGAAGACGACCCAGTTGCCGGTGAGGAGGCTATCGATCGTATAGAGGCTCGTGATGGTCCTGGGCGGCTCGAGGCCCTGGTCGATCCGGTTCCCGCTTGGCAGCCAGCCGAGCGTGGCGTAGAAGACCAACTGGAAGACCAGGGCCAGCCAGAACGGCGGGATCGACACACCGCCGATGGTCAGGGCGTTCGTCAGTCGGTCGATCCAGCCGCGCCGCAGCGCGGCGAGGACCCCCAGGGGCACGCCGATGAGCGTATAGAGCGCCATCGTCACGAAGGTGAGCTCGACCGTCGCCGGGAAGAACGTCTGGATGTCTGCCAGGATAGGCCGCCGCGACTGCGTCGACCGGCCGAGGTCGCCCCGCACCAGCCCGCTGAGGTAGCTCAGGTACTGGAGGGGGAGCGGCCGGTCGAGCTGCAGCTCGGCGCGGATCGCGGCCACCTGCTCCTTCGTCGCGTTCTGCCCGGCCGCCGCGACGGCCGGGTCGGCCGGCACGATGTGCGACACCGTGAACGTCAGCAGCGTGATCCCGATGGCGACGAAGGCCAGCGCGAGGAGGCGCCGCAGAAAGTACTTCAGCATTCGCTCATTCGATGTACATATTGTAGTACGGCGGGATCGTCGGGTAGCCCGGCAGGTAGACGTAGCCCTTGAGATTCTTCGTCGTCACGACCGTGTCGTTGAAGATCCAGGCGTTGACGGTTGCCGCTTCCTCGCGCGCCAGCCGCTGCACCTTGTGCAGCATGTCGGTGCGCGCCTTCTCGTCGACCGTCACCAGGGCCTTCTCCAGCAGATCGTCGATCTCGGCGTGCTTGTAGCCGTAGTTGCCCCAGCCGGCGTTGGTCTTGCTCGACAGCGTCTGCCACTGCGCGAACGCCTCGTCGACGTTGCCGTAGTTGAAGGCGAACCAGCCGGCATTGTCCCGCGTCTCGGGCTTCGCCGACCGCTCGACCATGGTCGCCCAGGGCTGCGGGTTCAGCTTGAGCGTGACCCCGAGCTTGGCGAGGTTCGCCTGCCAGAGCTCCGAGCCCTGCCGCTGGCTGTCCATGTTGCCGATGTACGTGAGGGAGAACGTGGTCCCCTTGGCATACTTGGACGCATCCAGCAGTTGCTTCGCCCTGGCCATGTCAGACGCTTCCGGCCCCAGCGACTTGTCGTGCGTCCGATAGCGGTTCGGCACGTAGCCCTGGGCCAGCGTTCCATAGCCGGCCAGGACCTGCTCGACGCTCGACTTGTAGTCGAATGCGGAGACGATCGCCTGGCGGAACTTGAGGTCGTCCAGCGGCGGCCGCTGGTTGTCGAAGCGGATGAGGAACTGCCGAATGCTCGGATCGCTGACGACGGAGACCTTGGGGTCGTCCTTCAGTTGCACGAGGTCATTCCCGGCGATCGCCATCGCCAGTTGGACCTCGCCCCGCTGGACCAGTTGGCGCTGCGTCGCCTGCTCGGTGACGTACCGGATGACGACGGTGTCGAGGTGCTTGCCCGACCAGCCCCGCCAGTAGTCGGGGAACTTCGTCAGGGTCATCGCCTGGTCGAGCTGCCAGCTCTTGAGCATGTAGGGGCCGGTGCCGGCGGCGTTCTGGCCGAACCATGCCTGTCCGCTGTCGGCGGCGTTGGCGTCGATCGCTTTCGGGCTGACGATGGGCGTCGTACCGAGCGTCGCCAGCGCCGGCACGTAGGGCGTGTTCAAGCTGACGACCACCGTGCTCGCGTCGGGCGTCTCGATGCTCTTGACGTACTTCTGCATCGGCGCCGCCGCCGCCTTGCCCATCTTGAACATCCGCTCGTACGACTTCTTGACGGCGGTCGCGTCGAGGACGGCGCCGTCGTGGAACTTGACGCCCTGCCGGATCTTGAAGGTGAACTTCGTGGCGTCGGGCGCGGCCTCCCAGGAGGACGCCAGGACCGGCTCCAGCTCCAGCGACCCCGTCTTGTAGCCGATGAGCCCCTCGTACATCGCCGTTGTGGCGACCCGCGTCGGGTTGTCCTCCGCCGCGTGGGGATCGATGATCTTCGTGCTCCAGACGTAGGCGATGCTGAACGTGCCGCCGGCGGCCGGCTGCGCCGCCGGGCTGGCGGCGGCTGCGGGCGCCTTCGTCGGCTGCGGCGCCGGCGCTGTCGTCGGCGCGGCGGCCGGGGCCTTCGTCGGCTGGGCTGGCGGCGCCGCCGTCGGCGCGGCGGCTGCGGGCGCCTTCGTCGGCTGGGCCGGCGGCTGTGTGGGCGCCGGCGCCGGAGCCGGCGCGCCGGCGCAGGCCGCCAGGCCGACCGCGGCGGCGCTGCCGGCCAGCGCGGCGAGGAACGCCCGGCGCGAAACGGACCGGATCTTCTGCTCAGAACGAACGCTATCCATCTTCATTTCACTCCCTCCTCATTCTTCTCTCTCGCTTGGCGATCTTGGCGTCTTGGCGGTTCGATCTCTCCCCATGCCGCACTACAGGATCGACTTCAGTCTGTCCAGGTCGAGGTTCCCACCGCTCACAATCGAAACCACGGTCTCACCCGCTCTCAACGGGATCTTGCCGGCCAGGAGGGCCGCCGTCGCGGCGGCGCCTGCCGGCTCGACGAAGAGCTTGTCGGCGCTCATCAGCCACCGCATGCCGGCGGCGATCTCGTCGTCGGTCAGCGTCACGACGTCGTCGACGTACTTCCGCGTCATCGCAAACGTGAGCTCCCCCGCCATCGGCGCCGCCAGGCCGTCGGCGATGGTGCCGACGGAATCCAGGCGGACCGGCTCGCCCCGATCGAGCGACTGCCGCATGGCCGACGCCCCTACCGGCTCGACGCCGACGATTCTGATGCCCGCGTTGAGCGACTTCGCCGCCAGGGCGAGCCCCGAGATGAGCCCGCCACCGCCGATGGGGCAGACGATCGTCTGGACATGGGGAACCTGCTCCAGGACCTCCAGGCCGACCGTGCCCTGCCCGGCGACGACGAGCGGGTCGTCGAACGGGTGGACCAGGAGCAGACCCCGCTCTTGCTGGATCTCCGCGAGCCTGGCCCATGCCTGATTGGCGTCGCCGTGCAGGACGACGACGGCGCCGTAGGCGCGCGTCCCGGCAACCTTTGTCGGGCTGGCGGCCGCTCGCATCACGACCGTGCAGGCAGCACCCTGCTCCCGGGCCGCCCAGGCTAGCCCCAGGGCGTGGTTGCCGGCGGAGATGGTGATCAGCCCCCTCTCTAGCTCGGCTTTCGGCGTGTTCCGAACCCGATTGAGCGCGCCACGGACCTTGAAGGAGCCGGTCTTCTGGAACAGCTCGGCCTTCAGCCAGAGCCGAACGCCGAGCCGCTCCCCCAGCTCATCCGACGGCAGCACCGGCGTCTGCCGGATGACGTCGCCGATGGTCGCTCGCGCCGCAAGCACCTGCGAGAACTCAATCATGCGAGCTCAACTCCTGCGCAACACCCTGGCATCTTCGGGCCGGGCGATCACGCGTGCGCCTGTACGGCCGGCCCCGTCGGAGAGGCAACCCCCCGTGGCATGTCATGTAGTCCAGCTCTTGAGCCAGCCCTGGTCCGTGCGAAGGACCACCGGCTGTCATTCCGAGCCGCAGCGAGGAATCTCCCCGGTGGGTGCAGGACACCTGGAGGCCGCGCCGGGGGCCG